>JAGQIT010000999.1 GCA_020431135.1 Myxococcales bacterium
ATCGCCGCGGCGGTCGTCTTCCTCGCGTCGATCGTCGCCCACGAGCTCGCCCACTCGCTCGTCGGGCGGCGCTACGGGATCGTCGTCCGTCGGATCACCCTCTTCGTCTTCGGCGGCGTCGCGACCATCGAGAACGAGCCGCCGTCGCCGGCCGCCGAGTGGTGGATGGCGATCGCCGGGCCGCTCGCCAGCATCTTCCTCGGCGTCGCCTTCCTGGCGATCGGAGGGCGCCTCGCCGGCGACGCGGCGGTCCTCGCCGCGAGCGACCCGGAGCTCTACTTCGGCGCGCTCGGGCCGGCGGCGACGGTGCTCGCCTGGGTCGGGCCGATCAACCTCCTCCTCGGCGTCTTCAACCTGATCCCCGGCTTCCCCCTTGACGGCGGCCGGGTCCTGCGCGCGGCGCTGTGGCGGATCCGCGGCGACTTCCTCGCGGCGACCCGGGGGGCGTCGACCGTCGGTCGGGCGATCGCCTGGCTGATGATCTTCGGCGGCGTCGGGGCGGCGCTCGGGGCCCCGCCGCCCGGCCTGAGCCCAGGTGTCGGCCAGGGGCTGTGGCTGATCTTCCTCGGCATCTTCCTCAGCCACGCGGCCCGCGAGGCCTACCAGCAGGCGCTCGTCGAGCAGCTCCTCGCCGGGGTCTCGGTCGCGCGGATCATGCGGCGGCGGCCGCCGGTGGTCGAGGCGGACCTGCCGATCGGCGTCCTCGTCGACGCCCAGCTCCTCGGCAGCGACGCGCGCGCCTTCCCGGTGGTCGACGATCGGGGCGGCCTCGTCGGCATCGTCTGCCTCGACGACGTGCGCAAGGCGCCGCGCGAGCGCTGGCTCGACGCCGCGGTCGGCTCGATCATGACCCCGGTCGCCGACCTCGAGACGGCCGAGCCGCAGACCCAGGCGGTCGACGCTCTGCGGAGGATGGTCGCGCGGAACGTCGGCCAGCTCCCGGTGATTGAGCACGATCGGGTCGTCGGCCTCGTCCGCCGCGAGGACGTGATCCGCTGGCTACAGCTGCACACCGAGGCGCTCGGGGTGTAGAAGGGGCGCATGAGTCCGCCGTCATTGGCTCGCTTGCCTCACGTCGTCATCATCGGCGGCGGCTTCGGCGGGCTCGCGGCGGCGCGGGAGCTCGGCCGCGCGGCGGTCCGCGTGACACTCGTCGATCGCCGCAACCACCACCTCTTCCAGCCGCTCCTGTACCAGGTAGCGACGGCCGGCCTCAGCGGCCCCGACATCGCCGCGCCGATCCGCCGGGTGCTCCGGCGCCAGCGCAACACCACGGTGCTCCTCGCCGAGGTCGCGTCGATCGATCCTGAGGGCAAGCGGGTGGTTCTCCGCGACGGCGAGCTCACCTACGACCACCTGATCGTCGCCGCCGGCGCGGGCAACTTCTACTTCGGCCACGACGAGTGGGCCGCGCACGCGCCCGGGCTCAAGAGCATCGAGGACGCCTTGGAGATCCGCCGCCGGGTGCTCTGCGCCTTCGAGGCTGCAGAGCGCGAGGAGGATCCGGAGCGCCGCCGGGCCCGCCTGACCTTCGTCGTCGTCGGCGGCGGGCCGACCGGGGTCGAGCTCGCCGGCGCCCTCGCGGAGATCGGCAAGCACACCCTCGCCCGCGACTTCCGCAACTTCGACCCGAGCGACGCCCGCGTCGTGCTCATCGAGGGGGCGCCGCGGCTGCTCGGCGGGATGGCCGCGGAGCTCAGCGAGGCAGCGCGCAAGGGCCTCGTCGACCGCGGCGTCGAGGTCCGCCTCGAGTCGCGGGTCGAGACGATCGACGAGCACGGCGTCGTCGTCGGCGGCGAGCGGATCGTCGCCGACACCGTGCTTTGGGCCGCCGGCGTCGCGGCCTCGCCCCTCGCCGGGAGCCTCGGCGTGCCCCTCGAGCGCGGCCGCGTCCTCGTCGAGCCGGACCTGTCGATCCCGGGACACCCCGAGGTCTACGTGATCGGCGACATGGCGGCGCTCAAGCAGGACGGCGCCTGGCTCCCCGGCGTCGCGCAGGTGGCGATCCAGGGCGGCCGCGTCGCCGCCCGCAACGTCCTTCGGCGCCTTTCGGGCGCGACGACCGAGCCCTTCCGCTACCGCGACAAGGGATCGATGGCGACGATCGGACGGTCGGCGGCGGTCGCCGAGATCGGCGGCCTCAAGTCGAAGGGCTTCTTCGCCTGGGTGGTCTGGTGGCTGGTCCACATCGTCGCCCTCATCGGCTTCCGCAACCGCGTGATGGTGATGCTCGAGTGGTTCTGGGCCTACATCAGCTGGCAGCGATCGGCGCGGGTGATCGTCGACCGGCCGCCGGCGCTCACGGCCGGCTCGGACGACGGCGCCTAGGAGGACGCGCCGTCACAGTGGGTGCTCTCGGCTTCGTCACGAGCTGCAGGACCGCACGTGCCGCACGTTCTGGCGGGAGCGGGCGGGGCGACGTGGCGAAGACTCGGACCTCCTCGGCGGCGAGCGTCGCCTCCTTGGCGCCGCAGGGCTCGTCAGCGCGGCGCAGCGCTGTGTACTGCCCAGCGCGTCGTGTGACGCGTCGTGTCGCGGACCAGCGCTCGCGCTGCGAACGACGGCGCGCCGCAGAGCCGCTGCGGGCGTCTGCGGCCGCGGAGCGGCGTCGGGTGTCCTCTCCGCCAGGTCACCGGGCGTCGGCGCGCCTCAGCGGAGGCGCGGAGGAGCGCGCATTCGCTGCGTCGCGGGGCGTCGGCGGAAGGGGTATGTTCGGGGAGACCATGAGCAGCGAGCCGATCATCAGCGACTTCATGACCGCGATCCCGCAGACCATCGAGGCCGAGCAGACGCTCGCCCAGGCGGCCGCGCGGATGCGGACCCACAAGATCCGTCACCTCCCGGTGCTCCAGAACGGAAACCTCGTCGGGATTCTCAGCGAGCGCGACATCCTCCTCCTCGAGGCGACGCACGGCGGCAACCTCGAGAAGATTCTGGTCGAGAAGGCGATGGTCATCCAGCCCTTCACCTGCGGCCCCAAGGCGATGATCCGCGCCGTCGCCAAGGAGATGGCCGACAACAAGTACGGCACCGCGGTGGTCGTCGATCGTGAGCACCCGTCGCGGGTCCTCGGCGTCTTCACGACGGTCGACGCCCTGCGCGCGCTCAACCTCCTGGGGTCGGCCTCGTAGCCCCGCCGCCCCGCGCCTCGGCGCCGGTCTGCGGCGGCTCGGGGAGCCAGCGGGGCAGCCAATCCGCGCCTGGCTCTTGCGTCAGGCGCGTGGGCGCGCCGCCGTCGGCGCCGACGCGGTAGATGTCGAGCTCGCCTTCGCGGTTGCTGGCGAAGGCGAGGTGCTCGCCGCTCGGAGACCAGCTCGGCCCCTGGTCGAGGGCGCCGTCGTCGGTCAGGCGGCGGAGGTCGCCGCGGGGGACCTCGGCGATCCACAGGCTCGTGGTGCGATCGCCGACGCCGATCAGGGCGATCCGATCGCTCGTCGGCGCCCAGGTGATCTCGGCCTCCGCGAGGAGGTCGCGGTCGGCCGTCAGGCGCCGGTGGCGGAGCCCCTCAGGCGGCGCCGGCAGGTCGAGGGCCGAGGTCTCGAGGAGGTAGATCCGATCGCCGCCGCTGCGATCGCTGAGGAACGCGAGGTAGCGCCCGTCCGGCGACCAGCTCGGCGCGGTGTCGCTGTGCGGGTCGTGGGTGAGGCGGCGCGGGTCGTCGCCGTCCGCGTCCATGACGTAGATCTCGGCGTCGCCGTCGCGGCTCGAGGCGAAGGCGATCCGGCGGCCGTC
>JAGQIT010001000.1 GCA_020431135.1 Myxococcales bacterium
CGCGCGCCTCGGCGGCCGCGACGACGTGCAGGCGAAGCTCGCCCTCGCCGCGAGCGTCGGCGCCGGCCTCGGGGTCATCATCCTCGGCCTCGTCAGCCAGCCGCGGCCGAGCCGCCCGCGCGGGTGGCTGACGAGCCTCCGCCTGCGCTTCCGGGCGCCGCTCCTCGTCGGCCTCGTCGCCGTCGTCGCCGGCCTCCTCTGGGCCGACCGCAACATCGAGGAGTCGCAGTACGACAGCGCCCACCTGGCGATGCGCTGGATGACCCTGGCGGCGCTCGTCGTCGGCGCCCTGACCCTGCCGCGGATCCCCTGGCGGCGCCTCAAGGTGATCCCGTGGCTGCTCTGCGCCGGCCTCGCCGCGCTGCCGCTCGTCGAGATCGATCAGGACCACCCCGCCGAGGTCGAGCAGATGCTCCGCCGCCCCTTCCCCGAGCTGGCGATCCGCGTCGTCCGTGAGATCGGCGACCCCGACCGCGACGGCTTCTCGGCGCTCCTCGGCGGCACCGACTGCGAGCCCTTCAACGCCGAGGTCTACCCCGGCGCCGCCGAGATCCCCGGCAACGGCCTCGACGACAACTGCCGCCTCGGCGACGCCCTGGCCCACGACGTCGACGTCGAGGAGATCCCGCGGCCGAGCGAGCAGGCGCCGATGAGCGTCGTCCTGATCACCGTCGACACGGTCAACGCGATGCGCATGGGCCTCTACGGCCACGAGCGCGAGAACACCCCGAACCTCGAGCGCTGGGCCAAGGACGCCGCGGTCTTCGAGCGCGCCTACACCTCGGGCGCGTGGACCAGCCTCGCGCTGTCGTCGATGTTCCGCGGCCTCTACCCCCGGCGCCTGCGCTGGACCCGGGTCTTCGAGGCCAAGAACTTCGACCTCCTGCGCCGGCCGATCCCCGACGACGCCAAGATCCGCCTGATGTTCGGCCTGCCGATCGAGGACCCGCGGCCGCCGCTCGCCTGGTACCTCCAGCGCCGCGGCATGCACACGGTCGCCGTCGTCAACGACGCCTTCACCGAGTTCCTCGACGCCCGCTACGGCACCGACAAGGGCTTCGACGACTTCGTCGATCTCGACGTCCTCGGCAAGACGTGGGCCGAGGACGGCGACGTCAGCGACCTGGCGATCGAGGCCCTCGCCGACGTCCCGAGCGACCGCCCCTTCTTCATGTGGGTCCACTACTTCGGGCCGCACACGCCGAGCACGCGGCACACGGAGATCAAGGCCTTCGGGCGCTCCGTCGGCGACCGCTACGACCACGAGATCGCGTACTTCGATCACGAGGTCGCGCGCCTCCTCGAGGCGATCGAGGCCCGGGACGACGGCCGGCCGATCGCCGTCATCATCGCCTCGGATCACGGCGAGGTCGTCAGCGCGAAGAAGCGCAACCACGGGATCAACCTCACCGAGCAGGCGCTGCGGATCCCGCTCCTCGTCAAGGCGCCGGGGCTCGAGCCGGGGCGCTACTGGCAGCTCGCCGGCCTCGTCGACGTCATGCCGACGATCCTCGCGCTCACCGGCACGCCGGGGCCGAAGAACCTCGACGGCGTCGACCTCCGCGAGTTCGTCGCCGCCCCCGACTCCCACAAGCGGGTCATGTTCAGCGAGAACTGGCGCTTCGATCGCGACGGCGAGTTCACCAAGAACCAGGTCGCGGTCTTCGACGGCAAGCACAAGCTGATCCTCGACCTCATGAGCGAGGCGACGTCGCTGCGCAAGCAGCCGCAGGAGAACCCGAAGGAGAACCTCGCCGGCAAGCTCAAGGCCGAGGCCCTCCACCGCGCGCTCGACCTCTTCCTCGAGGAGAACAGCGCGGTCGACCTCAACGACTAGCGCTGGCGACGCGCAGGATGCCCCCGGCCGCACAGGCTCAACGGCGGCCACGCGGCGGCGCCCGGCGCCGAACGGCGGGCGCTCGCCTCGCTGCGAGCGCGAGCGCTACTTCGACTTGACGAGGCCGGACTTGCCGGAGCGGCCGCTGATCTTGCCCGGGTCGACCGCGCCGTCGCCCTTGGGCTCCTCGGGCGCGGCGTCCTCCGGCTTCGGCTCCGGCTCCTTCGGCGGCAGGGCGGCCGCCGCCTCGCGGACGTCGCCGAGGAGGAGGATCGCCGAGCACGAGCCCTTGCCCGAGGCGCCGCCCTTGCGCAGCTCCTTGGCGACGCAGCCGGCGTAGCGCTTGTCGCCCTTGCCGTTGCCCGAGACGGTCTTGATCTCGCCCTTCTCGAAGCGCCACTTGATGCCGACCGGGGCGCCGCCCTTCTTGATGCACTCGTTGAGCTTGCGCCGGTGGCGGGCGACGGCGCCGAGCGCCGCCTCGAGGCCGGCCTGCCCCGACTTGTCCATCTGGCAGCTGACGTCGCGGGCCTCGAGCCCGCGCGACTTGACGACGTCGCTCTTGCTCGTGAGCTGGAGGACCGCGTCGCCGCCCTTGGCGGCGGTGAGGATCTTCTCGTTGACGCAGCCGTCGTCGACGCCGAGCTCGCAGGCGTGCTTGAACTGGACGCGCGCCTTCTCGACGTCCTTCGGCGTGCCGATCCCCTCGTAGAAGCAGAGCGCGAGCTGGAGGCAGCCGCGGCCCTCGTAGCCAACGCAGGCGCTGTTGTAGTTGGCGAGCGCCCGCGCCTTGTTGAACTGGCTGCCGTTCGGGTCGTAGAGGAGATCGCCGGCGCGGGTGCAGCCCTCGGCGTCGCCCTGCTTGCACGCGTCCTCGTAGAAGGTGGCGGCCTTCTCCTTGTCATCTGCCTTCATGGCCAGGTCGCCGCCGGTCATGCAGCCCTTCATGCGCCCGCCCTCGCAGGCGAGGTGGGCGTACTCCGCCGCGGCCTCGTCGTCGCCCTCCTCCATGGCGAGCTCGAAGCGGCGCTCGCAGCCCTCCTCGTAGAGGAAGCGGCACGAACGCTCGAAGTAGGTCGCCGCCATGTCGAGGTCCTTCGGGCCGCCTTCGCCCTTCTGGTAGAGCTCGGCGAGGCGGAAGCAGGAGAACGCGTCCTCGTCCTCGCACAGCGCCTGCAGCGGCTCCCTAGCCTTCGACGCGTCGCCCTCCCAGAGCGCCGCCTCGGCCTCCTCGAGGCAGCCTGCGCCGACGCAGCCCTCGTCGTCCGGCGCCTTGGCGGCCTCCTTGCCGTGGCAGCCGAAGACCACGAGCCCGAGCGTCACAGAGGTTGAGAACAGGCGAGCTAGGCTGCGCACTACTCCATGGAAAACGAGGCCAACCGCGGCGTCAACCGGGAACCTTGCGCGCCGCCGATCCCGTCGGCGCAGACGCGGCCTTTCGCTCGCTCTGCGGGCTCGAGCCTCTGCACGGAGACTCCACGCATGCGGTCCACCCCCCCCCCGCAGCGGCGGATCTTCTCGGTGATGATCTCAACGCCTCGAGATCGCGAAGTCGCGCATGCGCGGCCGGCGTGCGAGCGCGACCCGCGTTGGAGGTTCTCAGCGCCGCGTGACCCGGCTGCGCAGGCGACCGCGCGCGAGGCCTCCTGGACGGAGACGCGCGCCCGACACGGGGTGCGGACGCGGCCGCGCCGCGGGAACGCGACCGCCCCCGCCGGTCGGCGGAGCGAGGCCCGCGACGTGCAACGACGACGGCCGCCGCCGGCACGAACATGTCTCTTTGGACATTCTCAGATTATCCACGTCGCCGAGGCGAGCGAGCGGGCGAGCAAACAAGCGAGGGGAGACG
>JAGQIT010001001.1 GCA_020431135.1 Myxococcales bacterium
CGCAGCGCGACCGACCTCGCGCCCGCCGAGCTGCGCCGCGTCGCCGCCCGCGACCCGGACCTCCTCGGCGCCGCCGAGCGGCTCCTCGACGCCCTCGACCGCGACCAGCTCGACGCGGTGATCGAGGGCTGGGCGACGCGCCTCAAGGACCGCCCGACCTGGGGCTTCGCGCTCCTCGGCAAGATCGACGACCCCGACCTGCGCGAGCGCGCCTACCAGCGCTGGACGGTCGCCGCCCGCGACGCGGACGGGGTGATCCCCGTCGGCACGCTCGGCCCGCTGCCGGTCGCCCTGCGCGAGCGCGAGGCCAGGCGCCACCTCCACGAGGTCGTCGCCCTGCGGACCAAGCCCCTCGTCCGCCTGCCCTACGCCCGCTACCTCCCCTGGGACGAGGCCGAGGCGGCGATCCGCGATCAGCTCGGCTTCCCCGAGGGGGCCGTCCGCGGCCTCGCCCTCACCAACCTCCTGATGATCCCCGGCCTGCGCCCGCGGGAGGTCGAGCTCGTCGACAGGGCGCTGACGATCGTCAAGGCCAAGAAGAACGAGCAAGACCCCGTGCGGATGCGGATGATCCAGGCGCTCGTCGCCTGGCCGCGCGAGGTCTGGCGCCCGGAGCACAGCGCCGACATCGACCGCGTCGTCCGCGACGCCCTCGACGCGGGCGACCTGTCCCATCAGACAGCGATGGCGGCGGAGGCCCTCGTCGTCCGCACCTTCGGCCTCGACCCGGCCGCCGGCGCCAAGCGCCTGTCGACGCTGATCAAGGAGCGCGGCAACCTCTACCAGCCGCGCCTCGGCGATCACCTCAGCGACGACGAGGTCTCGGCCGCGGCGCCCCACCTCGTCAAGATCGTCAAGGCCTGGGCCAAGCAGGAGCGCTACTGGCAGCTCCTCGCCCTCGCGAGCAGCCTCGGCGCCCGCCTCACCCGCGTCCCGGCGCTCGCCGCCTACCTCGCCGAGCTCGCCGTCAAGGCGCCGTGGGGCGCGACCTCCCGCGGCGTCCTCGAGCTCCTCGCCGAGCACGATCCGCAGCGCTACGCCGACGTGCTCCCGCGCGCCCTCGAGCGCTGGTGGCAGCGCCGGTGGACCGGCGAGATCCTCGCCCACGCCAACCGCCAGGTGATCCCCGGGCGTAGGCGCCAGCCGCCGCTCCACCCGCTCGTCGCCGAGGCCGTCGAGACGATCGCCCGCGGCGCGGGCAACGACAGCGAGGTGTTCTCGGCGCTGACGATCCTCCGGGTCCGCGCGGTCGTCCGCTTCGACGCGATCCTCCCCGACCTCCTCGCCCGCGACGCGAGCTACGTCTGCGTCCCCGTCGTCCACTGGCACCTCCACCGCCGGCGCCAGGAGCTCCTCGACCCCTTCCTCGGCGGCGAGAGGATCCGCGGGCGCTTCGCCACCGGCGACACCGCCTGGCTCCTCCCCTTCGAGCGCGGCTTCTACCGCTGGACGCCCAAGCAGAACCAGGCCTTCGCCCGCGCCCTCGCGTCGATCATCAACGACCGTGGACAGAGCACGCCGACCGTCTGGCGCTGCCTAGCGATCTACGCCAACCTCGACTCGGCGGCGATGGAGCCGCTGATGGCGGTGGCCGACGACGACCGCCCGGCGATCCAAGAGCGCGGCCTGCGGGTGATGGCGCGCTGCGATCGCGGCCAGTGCGCGCCGACGCTGATCGCCTGCCTCAGCGACGCCCGCGCGAGGATCGCGATCTACGCCCTGCGCAAGGCCCTGAAAAACATGCTGCCGAAGCGCGCCCTGGAGCTGCTGCGCGAGGTGCCGATGCGCAAGGTGACGGTCGCCAAGGAGGTCCTCCGCCTGCTCGGCGAGCTCCGCCTCGAGGGCGCCTACCGGCGGCTCCTCGAGCTCGAGGCCGGCGACCTCCACCGCGACGTCCGGATCGCCCTCCTGCGCGCGCTCTGGGATCACCTCGAGCGCGAGGAGACCTGGGCGATCTTCGATCGGGCCGTCCGCGGCGACGACTGGGTGATGGCGTCGCGCCTCGCGGACATCCCCGCCGACCGCCTGACCGCGACCAGCGATCGCCGGCTGTCGGCGCTCCTCGGCGCCGTCCTCGACCGCCCGGAGCCCGAGGCCCGGATCGACCTCCTCCAGCGCGCCCACGGCCTGGCGATCCGCGACCCGCAGCGCTCCTTCCTCCGCGCGTGCGCCGGCCGCCTGCGCTCGCCCTACGACGACGAGGTCCAGGCCGCGACGCGGGCGCTGATGCACCGCGGCACCGAGGACGACATGCGGATCCTCCCCGAGCTGCTGCGCCACGCCCTCGAGGATCCGCGCTGCCTGCACGTCGCGGTCGCCGCCCTCCTCGCCTTCCCGATCAAGGACCGCGCGGTGTGGATCGGCGCGGCCGAGGCCGCGGCCGCGGTCCTCGCCGAGGATCCGCGGTGGATCGGCCTGCGGATCCGCTGCGTCGCCGCGGCCCGCTCCGGTCCGGCCCTCGGCGCCCACCTCCTCGAGCTCGCGCGCGCCGATCAGATCAGCGTCGCCAACATCCACGAGGTCCAGGCGGGCCTCGCCCGCGTCGACGTCGACGCGCTCGAGGTCGTGACGGAGCGCCTTCGCGCCAGCCCCGATCCGGTCGCTCGCTTCCTCGCCGTCGGCGTCCTCGCCCGCGACGCCAGCCCTGGCCGCGGCTGGGCACCCGAGCGGCTCGACCGCCTCTCCGCGCTCCAGCGCGACCCCTCGCCGATCGTCGCCGGTCCGGCGGCGGCGATCTTCCCTCCGCGAGAGATGGCCGCCGAGGCGGCCAAGCGCCGCGAACATATGGGCGCGGGTGAGGACGAGGGCGAGGGCGAGGGCGGGGCGCAATAGGCGACAACCGTCGCCGCCGCTCGCCCGCGGCGCCCATGACGAGGCCCCCGACCAACCCCTCGTCACAGGCGCCGCGCGTCACGCCGCCCAGCGACGCGGCGAACTATGCACATAGTTCTTGCGTGCTCATGGGCATGAGCACGCGCCGCCCGCTTAGCGAATGATCACATCCCCCGAACCGCTCGACTCGACGTCCCTGTTCTCGGGGTCGCCGAAGACGATGATATCCCCCGACCCCGAGGCCCGCGCGTAGACCAGGACGCTGGCGAAGAGGCTGATCCCTCCGGAGCCCGTCGACTCGGCGTGGACGGCCTCGGCCGCGAGATCGGCGGCGACGATCGCCCCGGAGCCGGAGCTCTCGAGGGTGACGTCGACCGCCTCGCCGCGGAGGACGACGTCCCCCGAGCCGCTGCTCATCGCCTCGACGACCGGCGCCGCGAGGTCGTCGGCGATGATCTCTCCAGACCCGCTCGTCCGCAGCTCGGCGAGCTCCGGGGCGCGACCGAGGACGAGGAGATCCCCCGAGCCGCTGACGTCGACGACCTCGAGGTGGCGGGCCCGGACCTCGGCGACGCAGCGGGCCCGCGGGCGCAGGCTCACCCCGTTCTCGGT
Organism: Myxococcales bacterium; assembly: GCA_020431135.1. Classification (GTDB taxonomy): domain Bacteria; phylum Myxococcota_A; class Polyangia; order Nannocystales; family Nannocystaceae; genus JADJRG01. The sequence goes on from JAGQIT010001001.1 coordinate 3,445, forward strand.
CTCGATCCGCAGGGTGTCGCCGGCCACGTAGGTGTCGATGTCATCGAGGAGGTTGCCGTCGCAGGTCAGCGTCAGGGCCTCGGCCCGCCCGTCGTCGACAGTGATCTCGACGTCGACCGTGGACGTGCTGGCGACCCTGGAGAAGCTCGAGATCTCGCGCTCCTCGGTGACGGCGTCGCCGTCCCCGACGAAGACGCCGCAGGCCGTGAAGAGGAGGGCGGCGAGGAGGAGAGGTGCGGAGGTGCTGCGCGTGGAGTGCATCACCCCCTTGAACACCGGCGCGGCCGAGATGTGTCACCGCCCGCGAAGACTCGCCGCGGCGCCCGTCTCCGCCCGTGTCTCGTCGCCCGCCGAGGTCGCGGTGCGGCGCGAGGGCGTCCGGAGCGAGGAGGCTGAGCTCGTGGAGTCGGCCACCTCCGCGCGCAGGCGCCCCCGCGGCACGCCTCCCCCAGCTCATCGCCGCGACCTCGCGCGGAAAAAAAATCGCCGGCCACCTCCCGGCTGAGGGGCCGCTCGCCCGCGAAGAACCACCTCTAGTCGCGATGCGACGCGTCATCGCCGTCCGCGGACGACGTTCCACCTGAGCGGCCGACGGACCCCCGTGTGTAGGACAGTGTGCATAGTATGGCGACGCCCATCCGCGAACATGGGGGTCGAAGCCCCCTCGCCATTATGTTAGCGTATTGAACGATAGATAATCTCAACACAGCCCGCGCGCCGCGCGGGGTGTATGTGCATTGCGAGTGTAGATAGGGCGCCGCGACGCGCGTCAGGGGTCCCTGCGCGCTGACGGCGAGCTGGAGGTGGAGACTATGCAATATCGACGGACGACATGGAGCGGCTGGCTCGGGCTCGCCGCGGCGGGGCTGCTCATCGCGGCGTGCAACGGCGACGACGGAGCGACGACCGAGGCGACGACCTCGACCACCGGGACGACGGATCCGACGACCTCGACCACCGGCACGTCGACCGGCAGCGACAGCGACACGACGACAGGCAGCGCGACCGACTCCGACAGCGGCACGACCGCCAGCAGCGGCACCGACACGTCCACCGGCACGACCACCACCACGACCGGCGAGAGCGAGACCGCGACCGACTCGACGGGCCCGACCACCGGCGTCGGGCCCGTCTGCGGCGACGGGATCGTCGACGTCGGCGAGGCCTGCGACGACGGCGTCAACGACGGCTCCTACAACGGCTGCGCCGCCGACTGCTCGGCGTTCGGGCCCTACTGCGGCGACGGCAACGTCGACGACGGCGACGGCGAGCTCTGCGACGACGGCGTCAACGACGGGGCCTACGCCGGCTGCAACGGCGACTGCCTCAGCCTCGCGGCCCACTGCGGCGACGGGATCGTCGACGACGGCGACGGCGAGGCCTGCGACGGCGACGACCTCGGGGCGAACACCTGCGAGACCGAGGGCTTCGCCGGGGGCGACCTCACCTGTGACGCCTGCGCCCTCGTCACCGACGGCTGCTTCAGCCTCGACGGCGCGACCCAGGAGAGCGCCGGCCTGTCGTGCAAGCAGATAAACGACGACGGCTTCGCCGACGGCGACGGGCTCTACTGGATCGACGCCAACGGCGGCGGCACCGACGACGCGGTCCAGGTGTTCTGCGACATGACCACCGACGGCGGCGGCTGGACGGCGCTCGCGGCCAACGGCGACATCTCCACCGCCGAGACGACCGCCGCCGACGACTGCTACCCGCTGATCTCTGACGATCCGAGCGCCGGCTGCGGCACCCCCGACGACCTCCTCTCGGACTTCACCGTCGACGGCGACCAGCAGGCCGGGATCTCGTGGCGGCGCATGATGGCGATCGCCTACAGCGACCAGGGCTACAGCGACAAGCTCGCCTACTTCGCGATCGACTTCGGCAACGCCGCGGCGACCAGCGAGGAGCGCCTCGCGGGCGCCACCTTCGACCCGCCCGGCCTCAACACGACCTACGGCAAGATCGCCTGCACCGGCGCCGGCGACATCATCCACTACACCAAGGCGGGGACCTACAACTCGAACGCCGGCTACATCGCCAACGGCAAGGGGACGATCTTCGGCCACAGCGTCGCCAACGACATGACGACGAGCGCGCGCCGGACCTTCGGCTTCACGGACCGCCGGCACACGCCGCCGGGCCAGACCGGGATCGGCATCGACGACTACCAGGACGGCTGGTCCTGCGGCGACAGCTGGGTGCCGCAGAACGTCAAGGGCGGGCGGATGGTGGTCCTGGTCCGATGACGTGCTGAGCAGCCCGTGGCGGCGGCCGACACCGCACGCGCGAGCGCTGGACGGGGACCTCCCTGCGGGCACAGGAGCACGCACCCCGTCGCCAGCCGCGAGCGCGCGCGAGACCGGAGGCGACGAGCACGACGGCGCCTCCACGCGAGAGGTCACGCCGGCCGCCGTCACGGGCTGCGACGCCGCCGCGGGCTACGACGCCGTCGCGGGCGGCACGACGCGCTCCCGTCGAGAGGCCCGCGGCGAGCGCAGGCGGACCGCCGCGGCCCCATCCGCGGCCTGCGCACAGTTCGGACGTGGAGGCAGAGGAAGGGGCGAGCGCCCTTTGGCAGCAGCCGCAAGCCTCGGTTGCGACGGGGCGATCGGTAGGAGCCCGCCCAGCGCTGCGTTCTCGCGGTCCCTCCTCGACGACGCTCCTCGACGGCCAGCGACCCCGACAACGGCCGCCGAGCGCACTATCCTTGCGGCCATGCACCGCGCCCACCTCCTCGCCGCCGCGCTCCTCGCCCTCCCCCTCGCCGCCTGCAAGGGCCAAGACCCGGCGAGCGCCGACGCGCCCCCAAAGGCCGCCGAGGCCGAGTCCCCCGCGAGGACGGCCGAGGCTGAGGGCGCCGACGCGAGCGCGGCGGAGAAGGAGAAGACCGAGGCCGCGGACGCGAAGACCGGCGACGGACCCGTGATCGCCCACGTCGTCGACACCCTCGACGGCGCCAAGCAGGACCTCGGCGAGCTCCGCGGCAAGGCCGTGCTGATCGTCAACACCGCCTCGCAGTGCGGCTACACGCCGCAGTACGCCAACCTCCAGGAGCTCTACGGCCGCTACAAGGACCGCGGCCTCGTCGTCCTCGGCTTCCCCTCCAACGACTTCGGCGCCCAGGAGCCGGGCAGCGCCGACGAGATCAAGGAGTTCGTCCAGAGCAAGTACGCCGTCGACTTCCCGATGATGGCCAAGGTCCACGCCAAGGGCCCCGAGATCGCCCCGCTCTACAAGACCCTGACCGAAGAGACCGGCGAGGGGATCGCCGGCGCGGTCGAGTGGAACTTCACGAAATTCCTGATCAGCCCCGAGGGCCAGGTCGTCGCCCGCTTCGACTCGGCCGTCGACCCGATGTCCGACGAGGTCGTCGCCGCGGTCGAGAGGGCGCTGCCGAAGGCCGGCTAGTCGTCGCTACCGTCGCTGAGCCGCCGCGGCGCTGGCGCGGCCTCGGCCTTGTCGTCCGCCTCCGCCGCCGCGAGGTCGAGGAGATCGCGGAAGACGTCGCCGAGCTCCGCGTGACGCGCGGCGCTGACGGCTCGCCACCGCCGGCGCCCCGCCGCCCAGCCGCCCAGGAGCCCGAGCACGAAGAGCGGCACGACGAAGAGCAGCAGCGTCGGCTTCCCGAGGAGCACCTTCAGCGGGATCATCGCGAGGACAGCGAGCATGAGGCCGGCCGCCGCGCCCGCGCTCGTACTCACGCGCGCGGCCTCGGTCATCGACTCTTCGAGGCGGATCAACGTCTGGTCGCCGACCTGGCGCACCGTCAGGTGGACGGCGCGCGACTGGGGGCCTGCGCTCCAGATCTGGGCGCCGCCGGTCTCGGAGAGCGTCCCCGGGTCGCCGACGGCGCGACGCAGGAGATCGCAGGCCTCGTCGAGGAACGCCGGCGAGCGGACCGCGGGGACGCGCGCCTCGAAGCGCAGGCGCGTCGGACCGCCGAGCCGCCGCGCCTCCTCGGGCTGCGCGAGCTCAGCGCTCGCGCGGGCGACGAGCGCCCGATCGAGGCCGATCTCGCCGGCGATCTCCTCGAGCTCTCCTTGGCTCAGACCGCCGCTCGCGTCGTCGCGCTGGCGTTCGCCGAGCTCCGCGACGCGGGCGAGGATCCGCGCCGCTTCGCGCTCGTCATAGCGTCGTTCGCTCCCGTCGCCCATCGTCGGCTCTCCGGGCGGCGCGCCCGTCCGAGGCAATCTATCGCACATGCGCGCCGCGTCGAGCCCGTCGGCGCGTCCGCGACGACAGCGTCGCGGCCACGAGCTGACGCGAGGCGCGGCGCGCAGGCGTCTGCGACCGATCCGGCGCGCTCCCGCGTGCCTTCACAGTGAGCCACCTCGGGGTCTCGACGCCGCATCGACGGGCCGCGCGACGGCGTCCTCGCGCTCCCGCCGCCGTCTCCCTACGAGCGCCGACATCGACAGGATCACCGCCCGCGAACGGCGCTCGCGGCCGTCGATCGATCACGCCCAAGGGACAGGTCACCTCGGCCCGCGCCAAGACGCGCCGCGCCCTCACGCGCTGCGCAGAGCCGGCCGCTGACTTCGCGACCGCCGGCGCCAATACTGAAGGACGATGCCACAGGGATATCCGGCGATCATCGAGCTCGCGCCCTCGATCCTCGAGGACATCCTCCAGTCGGTGATCGAGCAGGTCTTCCCGCCGGGGCAGACCTTCGCCGACCCGCGGCCGCACCGCGGCCCCTACGCGCTGATCCCCCACGTCCGCCTCACCCTCGCCACGCCCAACGTCACCGTCGCCCCGAACGCCGAGATCGTCGGCCTCGTCGCCACCCTCCAGGACACGAGCAGCGGCGAGACCGGCTCCTACGCGATCTACTTCGACGTCCGCAGCGACGCGAGCGGCGGCCGCCTCACCCTCCACGTCGCGGCGATCGACCCGGCGCGCTCGCAGCCGATCGGCCACCTGCCGCCGGCGCTCCTCCACCTCGCGCTCGCCGGCCACGGGCCCCTCGCGTGGACGCTGCCGCAGGGGATCCAGGCGCGCCTGCGGACGGTCCTCGGCGACCCCGGACGCGCGCTCCTCTTCATCACCTCGGCCGGGCTCGCGCAGGAGTTCGGCCTGAGCCCGGCGAGCGACCCGCAGCCGCCGTCGCTGCCGCTCGTCCGCCGCCTCCCCGGCGGCAAGAAGACCCAGGGCGGCGGCATCGTCCAGGTGATCCACACCGAGGAGTGGGCCGCCCAGCTCGACGGCGCGGTGATCCGCGGGCTCCTCGAGGGGGCCGTGCGCGGCCTCGGGACGATCCAGGCCGAGGGCACCGAGGTGAAGGTCAAGGGCTTCACGATCCCGCAACTCATCACCGGCGGCCTCGAGCTCGAGCTCGACGTCAGCGTCGACGGCACCGACATCCACGCCGAGGGCCCGCTCTACATCGGCTACTACCTCGAGCGGGCGAGCAGCGACGCGCCCCAGCTCCGCCTCTCCTTCAACGCGAGCAAGCTGCGGATCTCCGTCGTCGACGCGATCGCCGGGGTCCTCTACGCCCTCTCGGCCCTGGTCCCGCCGCTCCTCCTCCTCGCCCTCCCGGGGATCCCGGCCGCCCTCGAGCAGTGGGTCTACGGGCCGATCAGCAAGGGCCTCGCCCGCGCCGCCAACCAAGGGGTGAAGGACGCCAAGACCTCGCTGCTCAGCGAGGCGCTGCGCTTCCTGCCGCCGAAGCTCGGCGCCCTCCTCAGCCGCCAGAGCATCGTCCGCCTCGACTTCGGCAGCCGCGGCGTGACGATCGGCGTGTGGTACCGGCCGCCGCCGCGCTCCGGCGTGACCAAGTCGCCGCTCGAGGTCCCGCTCGAGGTCCACACCGTCGGCCCGGCGGCGATCCTGATCGGCTGGCGGCGCCCCGGCGACCTCTTCCCGCCGGCGCATCCGATGGGCGAGGTCGTCATGGGCGGCGAGTTCGGCGGGGTGCTCCGCTCGCCGACGCCGTCGACGCCCACGACCATGACCCTGGCGATCGCCGGCCTCGCCCCCTTCGGCGAGCCGGCGACGCTCGCCCCGAAGCGCACGCTCTACATCAGCGGCGCCGCCCTCGACGGGGTCGAGAGCGCCCACCTCGTCAGCGGCTTCCACCGGCGGACGCTGACGATCACGCACCAGACCGCGACCCGCCTGACCGTCGACTGGAACCTGCGCGACGTCCCGGCGGGGCTGTGGGATCTCGAGCTCGAGTGGTCCGGGACGCTCGGCGGCGGCGCCTCGTACAGCGACCGCCTGACCTTCCGCAACCGCGTGCGCACCTACGTCGCCGCCCCCGACGTCCGCGCCGACGACCGGCCGCTGCGGGTGTTGACGAAGGACGGCGAGCCGACGCTGCTTCAGCTCGCCAGCGGCCTGCTGACGCCGATCACCGACCTCGAGGCGCTCCGCGATCGCCTCCGCGAGGCGCCGCCCGTCGACGTCGACGTCGTCGAGGTCGAGGTCCCGCTCGGGCCGACGCTCAGCCAGCCGCGCGAGCTCGCCGTCGAGAACCTCGGCGAGGACACGTTCATCGTCGACGCCGGCGAGCTCGGCCGCCTCCGCGTGCGCACGGTCGCCGTCGGCCACGGCGAGGCGCTCGCCGAGGCCGAGGCGCTGCTCGAGGGGCTGCCGCGCCACGAGCTCGGCTAGCGGCCCGCGGCAGAGAGTCCCACGCGCGCTCGCTCGCCCGCCCGCCCTCGTCGACCTAGGTTGTCCCGCGAGACCACACAGGGGGTCGTGCCACGGGCGGCTCGGCGGGACCATCGAGTTCACCCGCCGAGGCCGAGCGCGCACGCGGCTCCCCGGTGAAGGTCGGCGCCGAGCCGCGCGCGGCCTGTCTGCCGAGACATCCAGGACCCGGGCGCATTCGCGGCGCGAAAACGCCCGACCTGTGCTATGCCCGGGGCATGAGCGAAGCCCGCCCACAGCTCTACTACCACCCCCACTCGCGCGCCATGGGCTGCGTCTGGATGCTCGAGGAGGTCGGCGTCTCCTACGACCTCCGCTTCGTCGACTTCCAGCGCGGCGAACAGCGCTCGCCCGAGCTCCTCGCCCTCAACGCGATGGGCAAGATCCCCGTCCTCGTCGACGGCGACGCGGTCATCAGCGAGTCGGCGGCGATCGCCCTCTACCTCGCCGACCGCTACGCCCCCGGCGACCTCGCGCCGGCGCTGGACGACCCGCTGCGCGGCAGCTACCTCCGCTGGATCCTCTTCGCCCCGTCGGTGATCGAGCCGGCGGCGATGGCCAAGGCCAGCGGCTGGGAGGCGCCGCGGGGCTCGGCCGGCTGGGGCGACTACGAGTCGATGGTCCGCGGCGTCATGGCTGCCCTCAAGGACAAGGATGGGCCGTGGCTCCTCGGCGAGCGCTTCTCGATGGCCGACGTCGTCTTCGGCGGCACCCTCGGCTTCATGCTGGCGTTCAACTTGATCGACAAGCTCCCCGAGTTCGAGGCGTACGTCGCCGGCCTCATGGACCGCCCGGCGCGCCAGCGGGCCGACAAGGTCAACGCGGCGGAGCTCGCCAAGCTGCCGCCGCCGCCGAGCGCGTCGTAGGTCGTAGGCCGGAGGTCGAGGCCCCGGCAGCGCGGCCTCTCGCGCTCCGCTTCGCGCCGTCAGGAGCGGCGCGACGGAGCGCGCGGCCTCTCGCTTGTGAGGGCGGCCTGGTCCTCGCGCCATATTCGCCGAGGAGCGCAGCACGACTCACATCCGCGGTGACTTCGCAACGGGAGGCCGAGCAGCCCCAGACTCGACCCGCGCTCGGCTACGACTGTGGCGCGTCGGCGACGCTGCCCGCCTCACAAACATGTCCAAAGAGTCATCCATAACGCACGCCCGAAGGGCGGCTAGAACCGACACGAGAAGCTGACGGCGGCCGCCCGCGGCCCAGCGCCGAAGCCCGGCGCGCCGCAGATCCCCCGCCGCCGCGCCCTCCGCTCGCGCCACCGCTGCCCGAAGAGGGCGAGCGAGGTCACGAGGAGGGCCGGCGCCGCGATCGCGAAGGCCACGGAGGCCCCGCGCGCCGCCTCGGCCTGCGGCGACGCCTCGAAGACGCAGCCGTGGGCGTCGGCGCTGGTGTGCCGACAGAGCGCGAGGTAGCGCTGATCGAGGAGGATCGCCGACGCGGCCGCGCCGAGGCTGAGGGCGCCCGTGGCGATCGCCGCGATCTGCAGGGGATCGCGGAGCCTGAGGTGGCGGCGCCAGAGGTCGACCTCGCGGCGGCGATGGACGCCGACCCGGGCGAAGGTCTCCTTGAGGAGCGCGCGATCGCGCGGATCTCCGCGACAGACCAGCGCGTCGATCTCGAGGAGGTAGGACGGGGACTCGACGGCGAGGATCGCGGGGCAGACGCGCCACGCCTGGCGGATGTCGAGGGCGAGCAGGAGCGCCTCGTGGAGCTCGCCCTGGGCGCGTTGCGCGAGCCCGTCCGCGCTCTCCTGCCACGCGGCTCCGCGAAAGAGCAGCTCGCTGCGCTCGATATGCCCCTGGATCGCCGCGAGCGCGCTCCGCCGATCGATCCGCACGCGCGCGCTGGCGCGAAAGAACGCGCGGACGACCCAACGCCGCATGTGCCCGCGCCAGATCTCGAGGGCCTTCGGGTCGACGAGGTCCGGCATCGGCCGCTCGAGGGCCTCACGCGCGAGCGCCTCGAGCTCGTCGTGCTTGTCCGCTCGAATGGCGCGCATGATCTGTTCGGCCATCGCCCGCGTGTAGGTCTTCGCCGCCCGCGTGGCGCTCTCCTCGTCCGTCGCCGAGCGCATCAGCGCCGCAGCGATCGCGGCGCGCTCCGCCGGCGGCAGCGCCATCATCGCGACGCCGTCGCAGCAGTTCTCCGGCGCGCCGGGGCAGGGATCCACGCAGGCGTCGACCGCCGCGTCCGTCTTCAGGCCGGGCGGCAAGGCGCCCGCCGGGACACCGCCTGCGGGCGCCGCGGTCCACACGCTGACGGCCAGCGCGAGCGCGGCGCTCAGCCCCACCGCCGCCCCTCGTCGCGCCCTCTCACTGCGGGATCAGGCACGGGCACGCGTTCTTGTCCCCGTCCTCCGGGATGTAGTCGAAGCAGGTCGCGTTGTAGGCCTCGCACAGCCAGGCGTGGCCGTTGCCGCAGATCGTCAGCACCGCGTCGGGGAGATCCGGCATGCCGCCGGCGAGCGGGGGCATCGCCTCGCCGATCGCCGCGACCGGGACGACGACGTTGCCGAAGCCGTCGATGATCGCCGCGACCGCGGCCGGCGACGTGCTCATCACGAGGAAATTCTCGGAGCCGGCGATCAGCGTGACGCCGTCGAAGCCGTCGAGGCCGACCTTGCCGATCATGTCGACGCGGCGGATCTCCTCGCCGCCGTCGCGCGACAGCACGACCATCTCGTCGGTGCCGTAGCTGGCGATGTAGAGGTTGTTGTCGAGGCCGAGCGCGAGGCCGGCGCAGATCGACATGCCGAAGCCGAGCTGCTTGCTCTCGAGCACCTGGAGGGTCAGCGGCTCGACCTCGGTGAGGACGCA
>JAGQIT010001002.1 GCA_020431135.1 Myxococcales bacterium
GAGGCGGGCCATCGCCCGGGCCTCGGCGAGGAGCGCCGCGCGGCTGTCCTCCGGGTAGGCCTCGCTGCCGTGGAGGATCTTGAGGGCGACGCGGCGCGCGAGCTCCTCGTCGTAGGCGGCGTACACGGCCCCCATGCCGCCGCTGCCGAGGGCGCGGAGGATCACGAAGCGATCGATCCGCTGGCCGCCCGCGCCCGCAGCTCCGACGCCCGCGCCCCGCCCCGAGACCAGCGTCGCCTTGATCCCATCCGCCGCGGTCACGTCGCTCGCTCGCGCCGCGCCGCTGACGAGGGTCGCGTGCGGATCGGCGGGCGCGGTGACGTCGAGGGCCGCGCGTACGGTCGCCGCGCTCGCGCCGTCGCTCACCCGCGTCTCGTCGACGGAGGCCTCACCCGCCCGCTCGTCCGCCGCCGCCTCACCGGAGATCCGCGTCTCGTCGAGCGGACCCCCGCGCCGCGGCCTCTCGCCCCCGGGCTCGCCGGAGATCCGCGTCTCGTCGAGCGCCGCTCCGATCGCGGCGTCGACCGCCGCGCGCGTCTCGTCGACCGCCTCCGCCGAGCGCAGGCGGGACGCGGGCGCCCGGCCGCGCGCTCCTGACGAATCAGGGCCCATGTCCCGAGTATCGCCGCAGGAGCCGAATCGCGCAATGAGCGCGAAAGCGCCCGCGTCGACGCCCCGCGGCCCCCCTGCCCCTCACGCCAGGTCCGCCCCTCGACGGTCGGCGCCGCGAGGATCCGCCGCGCGACCGAGGTAGTACGATGGGCCGTCCCGGGAGCCCGCTGATGTCCCTACGAAGCCTCCGCCACCTCGCCGTCGCCGTCGCCCTTCCCCTCTCCGCCGCCGCGCTCGTCGCCGCCGCGCCTGCCGACGTCTCCGCGTTCTGCGGCTTCTACGTCAGCGGCGNNCCCTCTCGCCTCCGCCAGACAGTGCGGTACGTGCGGTAGGCCTGCGCTCTGGCGACGCCGCGAGGGGCGACGATGACCGCGCGAGAGACCGCCTCGTCGCGGCGCGCGGTTCTGCGGTGCGGCGGCGCGCTGAGGGCGAGCGCGCCCGCTTCGCAGAGATAACGCCGTTGCAGCGGGTCGCCGCGGGACGACGAGAGCACTGTCTGGCGGAGGCGAGAGGGGCGGGGAGGGCAGGTGAGGGCGCGCGCCGACGACTCGAACGCTCGGCTCGGCTCGGCGCCGAGGCGCGGCCGCGGCTGGTAGGCTCGTGGACCTATGCTCCGCCGCGTCGCCGCCCGTCTCGCGCGCTCCGCAAGGATCGCCTCCGCTCCCCTCGTCCTCGCGCTCGCCGCTGGCGGCGTCGCCCTCACCCCGGCGATCGCCGACGCCTTCTGCGGCTTCTACGTCAGCGGCGCCGACGCCAAGCTCTTCAACAACGCGACCATGGTCGTGATGATGCGCGACGGCACGCGGACCGTGCTGTCGATGAAGAACAACTACCAGGGCCCGCCCGAGAACTTCGCGATGGTGATCCCGGTGCCGGTCGTCCTCCAGGAGGACAACGTCAAGACGCTCACCGACGACGTCTTCACCCACGTCGATCAGCTCGCCGCGCCGCGCCTCGTCGAGTACTGGGAGCAGGACCCCTGCTACGTCGAGCCGCCCTACGAGGAGGAGCCGCGCATGGCGATGGCCGACGACTACGCGCCCGCCGAGAAGTCCGCGGAGGCCGACGAGGAGCTCGGCGTCACGATCGAGGCCCAGTTCAAGGTCGGCGAGTACGAGATCGTCATCCTCAGCGCCAAGGACTCGTCGGGCCTCGACACCTGGCTGCGCCGCGAGAAGTACACGATCCCCGCGGGCTCCGAGCCGCTCCTGCGCCCCTACGTCGAGGAGGGGATGAAGTTCTTCGTCGCCAAGGTCGACATCGAGAAGGTCAAGGTCGACCCCAACGGCCGGACGATGCTGTCGCCGCTGCGCTTCCACTACGACAGCGAGGAGTTCCGCCTGCCGGTGCGCCTCGGCCTGATCAACTCGAGCGGCAAGCAGGATCTCCTCGTCCACATCCTCGCCCGCGGCCAGCGCTACGAGCTCGCCAACTACGACAACGTCACGATCCCGACGAACCTCGACGTCGCCCCCGAGGCCCGCGAGCGCTTCGGCGAGCTCTACACCGCGCTCTTCGACGCGACCCTCAGCAAGAACCCGAAGGCGGTCGTCACCGAGTACTCGTGGGACGCGAACTCCTGCGATCCGTGCCCGACCCCGGCCCTCGACGCCGGCGAGCTGACGACCCTCGGCGGCGACGTGATCAGCGGCGAGATCAACCCTTGGGGCGGCGGCTTCGTCCTCACCCGCCTGCACGCGCGCTACGACAAGGACTCGCTCGGCGAGGACCTCGTCTTCCGCGAGGCCCCGGCGATCGTCGGCGGCCGCGAGTTCATGATCGGCGAGGCGCTGGAGAAGGGCTCGCGCCCCTCAGGCGTCAACAACTTCCAGGCCCGCTACGCGATCCGCCACCCCTGGGAGGGGCCGATCACCTGCAAGGACCCGATCCGCGGGCGCTGGGGCGGGCCGCCCCCCGGCAAGACCAACCACGGGACGCAGGCGGCGAAGGACCTCGCCTTCGCGGCCCGCGACGCCGTCGAGCTCAAGCAGATCGTCCGCGAGGACATCCCCGAGCTCGGCGTCATGGCGGTGACGAAGACCGCCGAGGAGATGAAGGCGGTCGTCCACGGCGACGACAGCGGCGACGCGCCCGCGAAGGAGCCGACCGCGGCCGCGCCGGCGGGCCCGCCCAAGGGCTCGGCGTCGGCGAACGTCCGCAAGGCCTGCTCGTGCACCGCCGACGATCCGGCGACCGGCGGCGCCGCGACGCTCCTCGGCCTCCTCGGCCTCCTCGGCCTCCGTCGTCGTCGGCGCTAGCGAGGCGCCGAGGCCCGACGATCACGAGGGGCGACCGCGGCGGTCGCCCTTCGCGTTCTCTTCGCTCCGTTCGCTCAACGCACGACCGCCGAGGTCGCCTTCACGATCTCTAGCGGTCGCCGCCACCCATCGAGGCGCCGGAGCTCCGCAGCGCGCCGGGTCCGAATCACCAGAGCGCGCGGTCGGCCGCGCGTTCGCGCCCTCCGACCGCGCGCGACCCCGCCCGTCGGGATTTAACGGCGTTCGTCGATTTTTCCCCTTGCGGAGCCGATATCGGCCTCCTATGGTTTAGACCGACTGGTCGAACCGACCAGTCGAACCCTACGGTCGAACCCAATGGTCGAACCACACAGTCGGGACCTGGTACCCCTCGTTGCGATGCCCCGCCCCCGCTTCACCGCCCTCGATCCCGACAAGCGCCGCGCGATCCTCGAGGCGGCCGCCGACGAGTTCGCCCGCGACGGCTTCGACGGCGCCTCCTACAACCAGATCATCGCCCGCGCCGGGATCTCGAAGGGGGCGATGTACTACTACTTCGACGACAAGGCCGACCTCTACCTGACGACGATCGGCGACGTCATCGAGCGGATGTTCGCCGCCGTCGGCAGCCTCCGCGACTACGACGACGCGGCCTCGTTTTGGGCGGCGATCCGCGACCTCAGCGGCCGCATGATCGGCTTCATCGCCGAGGAGCCGCGCCTCCCCGGCCTCGCCAAGAGCCTGCTCTCGGCCGACCCCGCCCTCGCCGAGGCGCTCGCCGCCTACATCGATCAGACGCGGGCCTTCATGGCCGGGCTCATCGCCGAGGGCCGCGCCCTCGGGGCCGTCCGCGACGACCTCCCGGAGCCGCTCCTCGCCAGCCTCCTGACGGGCCTCGGCGAGGCCTTCGATCGCTACCTCCTCGCCCGCTGGGGCGAGCTCAGCGAGGCGGAGATGGCCGCCCTGCCCGACCAGATCGTCGACCTCTACATCCGCCTCGCCGCGCCCCTCGACCTCGCCGTCGAGCTGACCCAAGCGGGCGCCGAGCCGACCTCCTAGCCGCTCCACCAGAACCCAGAACCCCCGAAGGAAAGAAGGAGAAGAAGCGATGAACGCCGCCGCCGCCACGACGACCGCGCCCCCCACCGCGGAGGCGCCGAGCATGACCCCCAGCTACCTCGAGCAGGACTGCCCGCTGACCCTGCGCGAGGGCCTCGAGCAATTCATGGCCAGCAACGCCGGGCTCATCGCATCGGACGAGAGCACCGAGGTCGGTCGCCTGACCAAGGCCCACGACTGCTGCCATGTGCTCTTCGGCCTGACCACCGAGATCGGCGACGAGGCCCTCGCCGACACCTGGACGCTCGTCGGCTCGGACGTCACCATCCGCCAGTACGTCGCGTTCCTCCAGCACGAGGAGTACAAGCAGCTCGTCGCCGACATCGCCACCTGGTCGGCCTTCGTCGAGATGATCAAGGCGACGCCGCGGGTCCTCAAGGCGATCGTCCGCGGCCGGCGGATGTCGCCGAAGTGGCCCTTCTTCGACTACGCCGCGCACCTCGACACGCCGCTCGTCGAGCTCCGCCGCCGCTACCACATCGAGCTGGTCCCGCGCCCGAACTAGCGGCCCGCTCGCGCCGCTCGTACGAGGCCGCAGCGCGCCCTGACGCGTCTGCGGTCTCCGCATGTCGACAGCCCGCGCCGACACGATCCGAGCCCGGCGAAGAACGGTCGACCGCTCCAGCGACGCCGGGGCAAGGCCGGTCCTCACTGCGCATGGACCGGCGCGAGGTCACGCGACATCAGCGGGCGTCGGCGCGCGCCGGAGCTATCATCATCGACCTTGGACGCGCCGCCGCCCCCCCTCCGCCGCTGGGTCGCCCTCGCCTACCCGCGGACCTTCGGCCGCGCCCAGGCGCCGACCCCCGGAGAGGTCGCCGCCGCCTGGCGACGCGCGCAGCGGGCGATCGCCGCGCGCCTCGCCCTCGCCTGCGCGCGTGAGGGCCTCGTGCCGAACGCGGTCGTCGGCGGCGCACTAGCCCTTCACCTCACCGAAGGACGCGCCGCGGCGACGCTGCCCCTCGCCCGCCTCGGCGCGTTCGGTCTGCACAGCGCCGATGAACACGGGACCCGCGATCCCCTCTTCGACGATCCGCAGGCGCTCCTCGACGCCCTCGTCGGCCCCCTCGAGCTCGCACCGTCGACGCACGCGCGCGTCGGCGCCGAGCTGGCGGACTCGGCCACGAACCTCGCGCTGGCCTATCTCAGCGCCGACCTCCGCGAGGCGAGGATCGCCGCGGGCGAGGCCTGGCCGGCGCCCGTCGATCCAGAGAACCTCGTCGTCGAGGGGCACCCCTGGCACCCGATGACCAAGACCCGCCTCGGCCTGCGCCGCGCAGAGGTCCTCCGCCACGCCCCCGAGCACCTCGCCGCCGCCGCGGTCGCGGCCGTCGACGTCGACGCGTCGATCGTCCAGCTCGCCGGCGACGCCCCGGCCCTCGGCGAGCTCTTCCCGCCGGCGCCGGTCGGCCGCGTCCGCCTGCCCGTCCACCCGGCGCAGCTCCGCCGCCTGCCGCGTCTCCTCCCCGACCTCTGGGGCGCGAAGATCCTCCCGGCAGACGTCCCCCCGCTGGCGAGCCGCGCCCTCCTCAGCCTCCGCACCGTCGCCGTCGACGCGCCGGCCAGCCCCTGCCACCTCAAGCTCGCCCTCGCGGTGGTGACGACGAGCGCCCGCCGGACCGTGTCGCCGATGAGCGTCGCCAACGGGCCCCCGCTCACCCGACTCCTCGAGGGGATCCGCGCCGACGATCCGCAGATCGCCGCGCTCCAGCTCCTCGGCGACCGCGCCGCGGCGGGCCTGCGTGAGGAGGTCGGCGAAGCGGCCCACCTCGGCGTGATCCTCCGCGACACGCCCGAGGCCCTCGCCCGCGCCGCCACGGGCTCAGCGAGCGCCGAGGCCTGGGTCTGCGCGGCCCTCGGCGAGCGCCGCCCAGGCGCCCGCGAGCGCAGCCTCCTCGTCGACCTCGCCGCCCGTCACGCCTCCGCCGAGGCGATGCTCCGCCGCTACGTCGATCGCCTGCTGACGCCGAGCCTGCGCCTCCTCAGCGGCTACGGGATCGCCCTCGAGCTCCACCTCCAAAACACCCTGGTGGCCGTCGACGCGCGCGGGCTCGCCGGCTTCATCAGCCGCGATCTCGGCGGCGTCCGGATCCTCGCGCGGCGCCTCGCCGCCCGCGGCCGACACCTGACCTTCGCGCCAGGTTCATTCATCGCCACCGACGACGTCGACGAGCTCCGCGACAAGCTCAACCACACGCTCCTCCAGGCCCACCTCGCCGCCGTCCTCCGCTGGGCCGAGCGCGACCTCGGGATCCCCGCGGCGCGCGGCTGGGCCCACGTCCGCGCGGCGATCCTCCGGATCGCTGAGGAGCTCGCCGCCGACGCGCGCTGCCGCGCCGACGCGCTCGCCGACCGTGACGCCCTCCTGCGCCCGCGCTGCCGCAGCAAGGCGCTCCTGCACATGCGGATCGCCGAGCGGATCAGCGACTACGCCTACGGCGAGGTCGACAACGTCCTCGCGCGCGCCGACGTCGTCGAGCTCGCCCGCGCCGCGGAGGTCTCCGCCGGCGGGCGTCGCCAGCTATCCTGACGGGGATGACGCCACGCAAGGGCCCCCTCGTCTTCGCGATCCCCGAGTACAGCTACATGCAGGACGCCCTCGCCGAGCTCGGCGGCTTCGACCGCGGCGAGCTCGAGGTCCACGAGTTCCCGGACGGCGAGCGCTACCTGCGGATCGCAACGCCGGTCGACGGCCGCGACGTCGTCCTGATCGGCGGGACGATCTCCGACGCCGCGACCCTCATGCTCTTCGATCTCGGCAGCGCCCTCGTCCGCTACGGCGCCCGCCACCTCACGCTCGTCGTCCCCTACTACGCCTACTCGACGATGGAGCGGGCCGTCCGCGACGGCGAGGTCGTCACGGCCAAGACCCGCGCGACCCTCCTCTCGGCGATCCCCCCCGCCTGCTACGGCAACCGCGTCCTCCTCCTCGATCTCCACTCCGAGGGGATCCCCCACTACTTCGAGGGCGAGCTGACCGCGGTCCACGTCTACGGCAAGCCGATCGTCCGCGACGTCGCCCGCCGCCTCGGCGGCGACGACTTCGTCCTCGCCTGCACCGACGCCGGCCGGGCCAAGTGGGTCGAGTCCCTCGCCAACGACCTCGAGGTGACCCCCGCCTTCGTCTACAAGCGCCGCCTCAGCGGCAGCGAGACCGCCGTCGCCGCGGTCAACGCCCAGGTCGACGGCAAGCGGGTGATCATCTACGACGACATGATCCGCACGGGCTCGTCGCTCCTCGGCGCCGGCCGAGCCTACCGCGACGCCGGCGCGAGCAGCCTCGCCGTGATCACCACCCACGGCCTCTTCCCCGGCGACGCCTTCGATCGCCTCCAGGCCAGCGGCCTCTTCACCGACATCGTCTGCACCGACAGCCACCCGCGGGTCCTCGCGCTCCGCGATCGCGGTCTCACGATCGAGTCGACGGCGGCGCTCTTCCTGCCGCACCTCGGCTAGCCGAGGCCGACTCGAGAACGATGCGAGCCGCGCCAACAAGGGCACGGCTCGCAGGATGGCTACCAAGAGTCGAAGTTGTGCGTCGGTTCGGTGCGCGTCAGACCTCTTGAGGACCTACTCCCACGCGTCGCCATCGAACGACGAGACGAGAAGCGAGTCGTCGTTCTTGAGGGTGCCGCACTTGTTTGAGCGCCGCGCCATCCGCTTCTTCCAGCGCTTCTGGTCCTTCACCGAGTCGCCACAGGCCGGGTAGAGTCCCTCGGCCTTCCATCCCTGCTGGCGAATGTCATTGAGACACCACGCCCCGTCGGGGGTCCACTCCGCCTCGATGTCCCAGTTCGCCTCGCGCACCTGGATCTCCGGATCGAGGTTGTCCCAGATATCGATGGCCGTCCCGTTCACGGTCCACGGCTCGCCGTTGCCGCAGTAGTCAGCGCGGGCCATCCGGGTGCACGCCTGGTGGTGGTCGCGGAGGCTGACCGTCTTGCAGTGCTTCCCCTTCTTCTTCTTCCCGCTCCACTTGTTGTCGCAGTCGGTGCTCTCCGCCCACGGGCGGTAGCCCCAGAGCGCGCACTTGGCGACGACGCCGAAATGACACGAGAACGAGATCGTGTCGGGCTCGTCGATGTGATCGCCGGTCTCCGGATCCCAGTAGCCCTCGAAGACGTAGGCCGGCCACGACGTCCCGTACTCGTCGACGCACAGCGGCGTCAGCTCGTCCGATCCGTCCACGCTGTACGAGATCTCGTAGGCGAGCACGTCGTCCGTCTCCGCATCCGGCGACGGGTAGATGTCCTCGATGTGGAGCGTGAGCGGGACCTCAACCGTGTTGGCGTTCTCGTCCTGTCCGTCCACGGTGAGATCGAAGGACGAGCCGATGAAGTCGGTCCCCGAGCGCTCAACGGTCTCCCCATCGATGAGCTGCGTCCCCTGCAGCTTCATCCCCTGGAGCGTGATTCCTTGGAGCGTGACCCCCTGGATCTTGAGCCCCTGCAGCACCACGCCCTGGATCTTGATCCCCTGCAGCGAGATCCCCTGCAGGCGCATCCCCTGGAGCTTCGTCCCCTGAAGCTGAATCCCCTGGAGGAAGACGCCCTGAAGCTGGATCCCCTGGATGATGAGCCCGCGCTCCTCGGAGTCCCCCGGCTGGGCCATGCCTTCGTAGCAACCCGCAAGCGTGAGCGCCCCAAGTGCGCCAATGATCGTTGCTTTTCCCATCCCTCGCATAGCCACCTCAAAAACAAACCTAGCACGGTTCGCTACGGGCTGGAAGCTCCCTCGCGCCCCCACCTTCAAGAAACAGTGTCTCTCCCCCCCCTCAGCGCAGAGGATAGTCGGCGCACACACGGAAACCTACATGTACTGAGCGTGTCTCCTCGGGAAACACCTGTCGGTTTACCGTGCGCGCGACGATTGGCGGGTAGTAGAACGACCCGCCCTTCACCAAGTAGGTGCCATCGACCTTCGACACGACCCACTCAAAAACGTTCCCAGAGGCGTCTAGGAGGCCAAATGGGCTTGAAGACGCGGGGTAGCTCCCGACCATGTCCGGCCCCATCGCCGCCGGGTTGTGATCGTATGTTGAGTCCACATTCGCCTCACTCCCATCTAGGCTATTGCCATGAGGATAGAGCCGGCCGTCCGCCCCGCGACTGGCTCTTTCCCACTCGGCTTCGGTACAGAAGCGCGCACCGGGTAGCCGGCCGGACTTGTCGAGCCACTCAAGAAAGGCCGAGACATCATGCGCGCTGACGCCCGAGATCGGGAACTTCCGCCAATCGGCGACAGAGCGCAGGGAGCGCCGCTCGTACACGAAGTCCTCCCCGTCACGCGCAGAGATCGCGACGCCGCCGAAGCGCCACTCGATCTCCCACGTGTTGTCTTCGCCTCGGCGCACACTCATGCTGTCGCCGATGCCCGACCCCTCGGCGTTGATCTGGTGGACCTCACGCTTCTCGTCGTCGAGTTCATCGAGATACTCGAGATACTCGCCGATCGTCGTCTCGTGCTTGCTGATCACGTACGACCCGGTCGAGCCCTGGTGCAAGGGCACGGTCTCGTAGAAGGCCTGGCGGAGATCCTCATCTCCAGAGAATCCAATCAGGAAACGCCCGGCGGGGATATATACATACCCTGTCGGTATAGCCCCACTCGAGGCGAGGTCCACCTCGACGGTGAGTTCTTCGCCGCGGCCGATAGACAGCGGATAGAGGAGGCTAGAGTGCCCTTCGCCACCTACATCGAGGAGGTAGGAGCCAGCTGCGAGGGCGATCGGAGCCCCCTCGAGCTTGACGGTCCGGAATTCTGCCAGTTCCTTTCCGCCGCCCGAAGTATCCTCATACCTAGCGACTCTGACAGTGTCGACACTGGGCCGCGTTCGCAGCCGAAGCGCACCTGGGCTCTGCCACTCGGCAATCCACTCGCCCGTTACGTCGTGGAGTTCTAGTCGGGCGAGGAGATCCGGCACCAGCGCCCGCTGGCCCTGCTCATCGAGGAAGCGAGCGCGCTCGAACAACGTCCTGGCGAGGAGTCGACGGACGTCGTCGCGCTCCTGGCTGATCCCAAGTGCGGTCTCGAGCTCCTGAGACGCCTCGAAGAAGCGGCCCGAGATCTGCGGCTGGTGCTCGATCACCTGGGCCCACAGACGCTCTCCATCGTCCCGCTGCCCCAAGTCAAAGAGCGAGAACGCCTGCCCGCGCAGGCGGTCGAGCTGCTCCCACTCGCGCTCCGCGGTGCTGATCAGCGCCTCCGCTTTGTTCACATGGCGATTGACCCGCTCCTGGATCTCGCTCTGCGACTGCACCCAGAACAGGCCGTACGCGGCGATCACGAAGGCGGGCACGGAGATGATCGCAGCCCGCCGGAGATTGCGGATCCGATTTGCGTTCGCCGAGCTCGCGCGAATGAACTCGCGCTCGCGCTCGCGGAGCGTGCCGCGCTCGAGGACGCTGGCCTCGGCGACCTGGGCGGCGCTCCACAGGCCCTCGCGCCCGCGACCGAGGCGCTCCCACTCGGCGGCCGCCTGCTCGAGGCGGTGGAGGATCGCCCGCGCCTCCATCTCGTCCTCGAGCCAGCCGGCGAGCTGCGTCCAGCCGCCGACGAGGGCCTCGTGCGCGATCTCGTAGACCATGCGATCGCCGGCCTCCTTGACCACCAAGAGGCGGCCGCGGACGAGCGCGTCGAGGGCCGCCTTCGAGGCCTCGTCGTTGGCGACGAGCTCGTCCTCGGTGAGCGAGGCGCGGGTGTTGTCGAGGGTGACGAGGCGCATCAGCAGGCGCCGCGCGGCGCTGCGCTGGTTGGGCAGGAGGCTGGCGATCACGCCGTCGGCGTGCCGCGCGAGCGCCCCCGTGACGCCGCCGATCTTACGCAGCTCGACCTCGGTGATCACCGACGCCGACTTGTCGCGGCTCTCCCAGAGCTCGGCGAGGGCGAACTGGAGGAGCGGCAGGGAGCCCTTGACGCCGGCGGCGACGAGCTCGTCGACGAGGTCGTCGGACTCGAAGGAGACGCCGTTGACGCGCGCCGGGCCGACGATCGCCTCGCGGGCGCCGTCCGGCGAGAGCGGGCGCAGGAGGAAGATCCCGCGCGAGACCTCGTCGCCGAGGCCGGGGACGGTGACGACGCGCGTGAGGAAGTCGCCGCGGACCGTCGCCAGCACGCGCAGGCCGGGGATCCCGGCGAGGAGGCGGACGACCATCGGCCCGATCACCTCGACCTCACTCGGCTCGGCGATCGTCACGAACTCCTCGAACTGATCGAGGAAGATCAGGCAGCCGCCGGTGTCGCCGAGCTGGCGGCGCAGCGCCCGGACGAGCGCCTCCGGCTCCTGCGCGAGGAGGTCCGAGACCTCGTCCTCGCTGAGCCCGAAGCCGCGCGAGATCACCGAGACGAACGACTGCCGCGGGTAGCGGCCGGGGGTCATCGTCACGGTCCGCCAGGTCTTGCTCGGATCGAGGTCGCCCTCGAGCACCGACGGGATCACGCCGGCGCGGCACAGCGACGACTTGCCGACGCCGGAGTCGCCGGCGACGACGACGAACGAGTCGGTGCGCAGGCGATCGACGACGGAGCGGACCTCGGCGGTGCGGCCGAAGAAGAGCGAGCGGTGCTCGGCCTCGAAGGCCTGGAGGCCGCGGTAGGGGTTGCCGGTCGGCACCGACGCCGACGGCCGCGCCGGCGCGGCGAGCATCTCGAGGGCGGTGCGCAGCTCGTCGCCGGCGGCGTAGCGCTCGTAGGGATCGCGCAGGAGGCAGCGATCGATCACGTCCGCGAGCTTGGCGTCGACGTTCGGCGCGATCTCGCGGAGCTTCGGCGGATCGCCCTCCTGGACCTGCATCGCCAGCTCGAAGGGCGACTCGGCGTCGTGGGGCGGCCGCGCGGAGGCGAGGATGTAGAGGACGACGCCGAGCGCGTAGACGTCGGAGCGACGCGACGCCGGATCGGCGAGCCACAGCTCCGGCGCCATGTAGTGCGGCGTGCCCATCACCGTGCCGGCGCGGGTGATCGCGGCGTTCGTGTGGTGCCAGGCCCCGAAGCGCTCGCGGTCGATGCCGGCGGGCGGGGCCCGAAGCGCCGGCGAGCCCGCGGGGGGCGTCGCGCCGTCGCCCGGCGGCGGGTCGGCCTTCGGCGTTCTCTCGTTGCCACGATCGACCTTCGGCGTCGGCGACGTCGCCGACGTCGGCTCGAGCTTCATCGTGTCGGCGAAGCGCTGCGTCATCATCTGGCGGGCGTTCGCCGCCGCCTTCATCAGGTGGTCGGCGGTGTTCTCATCGACCGGCGATCCCTGCGAGGTGCTCGCGGAGGGCGAGCCGTCACCGCGATCGGCGGTCGCGTCGACGAGCTTCGCCAGGCCGAAGTCGAGGAGCTTGACCTCGCCGGCGTCGTCGATCACCGCGTTCGACAGCTTGATGTCGCGGTGGAGAACACCCTGGCGGTGGGCCGCCGCGAGCCCGCGCGCGAGCCCGACGCCGATCTCAGCGACCTTCGCCGACGGCAGCGGCAGCTCGAGATCCGCGAGGTTCTCGCCGCGCACGTACTCGGTGACGAGGTAGAGGCGACCCTTGACCTCGCCGACCCGGAAGATCGACATCACGTTCGGGTGATGGATCCGCGCGACCGCGCGGGCCTCGACGAGGAAGCGATCGCGTTCGATGGGATCGGGGCGCAGGGCGCCGAGGAACTTCATCGCCACCGGGCGATCGAGAACGACGTCATGGGCGAGGTAGACCGAACCCATGCTCCCGCGGCCGAGCTGGCGGACGATCCGGTACTCGTCAAACTCGTCGGGTGGAGTCCACTCCGCCTCCTCGAGCTCGAGCATCACGACCCCCCTTCAGCGGCCGCACCGGCCGTCA
The DNA here is from genome assembly GCA_020431135.1 of Myxococcales bacterium. Classification (GTDB taxonomy): domain Bacteria; phylum Myxococcota_A; class Polyangia; order Nannocystales; family Nannocystaceae; genus JADJRG01. Next base: position 12,779 of record JAGQIT010001002.1, read on the forward strand.
GGTACAGCGGCGCGGCGAGGTGCCGGCGAGGTCGCGTCACGGTCGTCACCGCCGTGCGATCGAGCCGTACGCTGCGTCCATGCAGCAGCTTCGATTCAGCCGGTGAGCACCCCATACAACCCAGGATCGCCTCGACGCCAGCTTTGCACAGGCCGCCGGAGACCGGCAAGCGACGGCCGCCCGTGCGGGAGCGCGCGGACATCTACGAGCGTCGCCGCCTGCGGCCTCCCTCACCACCCGTGGGCGCGCCGCCGCAGCGCTTCGGCGTCGCAGCGGCGTCTCGTTTGCGCGCGACCTCGCCACCGCGGCCGCCGCGGCGGAAACGCGATCCCGTCGATGGCACCCGCGGACGGGCTGCGGCGCGGCGGTCGTCTCCGCGACGCGAGGCGCCCGAGGCCTCATCCTCGACGTGACCACGGATCTCCTGGCGCTCACCGCCCGCCCGGAAGTGAGGCGCGAGTGGGCTTCGCCGCCCGGGGCGCGCCGCCCCGCGTGGAGGTCGCGCAGCGCCGCTTCCGCGAGCGGATCGGCGAAGAACGGGCCCAAACAACCGCGAAGAAGTCCGCCCCGCGCCTCGCCTGCGCTCGATGAGCGCGCGTGCGGAGGATGTCGAGGTCGTCGTCGAGCCGCGGAGCTGCGCCCAGACTCGCGCGACTCTGCGCGACAGACCCACGAACTCGCGTCGCGTCGACGCCGCGGCGGCGTGCGGCGAGGCCTCCCGCGGGCGCGCACGCATGGCAAACGACGGCGGCCTGAGTATCCTCCGGCGATGCAGCCCGTCACGATCGCCGGCTTCGATCAGGTGCTCCGGCTCGACTGCGCCGGGGCGACCGCCTTCCTGGCGATCCACGCGACGATCGACGGCCGCGCCTTCGGCGGGATCCGGATCC
>JAGQIT010001003.1 GCA_020431135.1 Myxococcales bacterium
GAGACCCTGTCGTTCCCCAAGAGCGTCGTCGAGTTCTTCCAGGGCTACCTCGGGATCCCCTACGGCGGCTTCCCGGAGCCGCTGCGGACCAAGGTGCTGCGCGGGCGCGAGGCGATCGCGGGGCGGCCCGGCGCGTCGCTGCCTGCGCTCGACCTCGGGGCGCTGCGCGGCGAGCTGACGAAGGCCCACGGCCCGCAGATCCGCGACGTCGACGTCCTCTCGGCGGCGATCTACCCGGCGGTCTTCCGCGAGTACATGGACTTCCGCAGGCGCTACAGCGACGTGTCGAAGCTGCCGACGGCGGCCTACTTCGCGCCGCTGGCGATCGGCGAGGAGCTGAGCGTCGAGATCGAGCGCGGCAAGACGCTGATCGTCCGCCTGATGGCGATCGGCGAGCTCAGCGACGACGGCCAGCGCGAGGTCTTCTTCGAGCTCAACGGCCAGCCGCGCTCGCTGCGGGTCGCCGACGCGGCGGCCTCGGCGACGGTGGTCACCCGCGAGCGGGCCGACGCCGCGAACCCCGGGTCGATCGCCGCGCCGATGCCCGGCGCCGTCGTCGAGGTCCGGGCGGTCGCTGGCGAGCCGGTGAAGGCCGGCGACCCGATGGTCGTGCTCTCGGCGATGAAGATGGAGACCGTCGTCGCGGCGCCCTTCGCTGGGGTCGTCCGCCGGGTCGCGGTCGCGGTCGGCGATACGCTCGACGCCGGGGATCTCCTGCTGGTGCTCGAGCCGGCGTCGTAGGGGGTCGCGCTCATGTCCGCGCGCGTCGTCGATCCGCGGCGGCGCGGCGGCGCGGGTGATGCTGTGCGCGGCGCCGTGCCTTCGCCGCGTCGGCGGTGCGCTCTGGCGTGCGTCGCGTAGGCGCTCCGTATGAGCGACGGTCTGCGGGGGTCGTCGCGCGCTTGCTATCCTCGGGCGTGGTCTTCAGCCGTCGCGTCCACCGGAGGAGCCCGAAGAAGAGCGCGCTCGATCGTCGCCTCGACGAGCTCAAGGGCGGCGCAGCGCTCGACTGGGACGGCCTCGCGGCGGAGCTGCGCGAGGCCTTCGGCGTCGCCGCGATCCACCCGCGGGCGGAGGCGTTCATCCGCGCCTGGATCGACACGGCGCGCCTCGGCGGGGCGCTGCGCCTCGACGGTCCGATCCTCGCGATCGAGAGGCGAGCGGGGATCGCCGGGATGTTCCTCGGCGGCGCCGACGGTGGCGCGGGCGTCGACGCGGGGGATCGCCCGTTTCCTGGGCTCCACTTCCTGACGACGGCGACCGGCGAGTACGGCTACCTGATGCTCGCCTCCGGTCGGGTGTGGGTCGCCCACCACGACGACTGGTCGGAGCGCTTTGTCGCCGACGCGGACGTAGCGACGATCCACGCCGCGGCGACCGCCCACCTCGGCACCCTCGTCTACAGCGCGGAGGATCTCTTCCGCCTCCAGGTCGAGCTCTACGAGGTCGGCTTTCGCGAGCCGCGGTCCTTCGTCTGGGAGGCGATGAGCCTCATCGAGCGCGACGTCTTCCGCCACGCCTGGCGCCTCGCCGCGGCGAAGTCGACCGCGGATGACGACCTCGAGGTGGGCGAGCGCGCGGCGCGGTGGTTGGCCCAAGCCCGCGTCGATCGCATCGTGGTCTTCGAGGAGGATCGCCGGCTCGAGATCGCCCAGCCCAGCTCCGCGGCTGAGCGCGGCTGAGTGCTCGGGCTCGCGATGAACGAGCGAGCGGCGCGGTCGTGCGGAGGCCGGCGGCGACGGGACGATCAGGCCGCCGGCGCCCCGAGGATCACGCCGCGCTCCGAGAGGTCGGCGAAGAGGTGGGTCATGCCGGCGAGGAGGTCGTCGTCGAGCGCGACCCCAGCGGCGGCGGCCCCCTCCTGGAGGGCCTGGACGACCGTCACGCCGTCCAGGAGGCGCTCGACGATCGCCGCCGCCCGCGGCGTCAGCTCGATGTAGCGGACGCGGTAGTTGTCGCGGTCGCGGTAGGCGAGGAGGGCGCTCGGCTCCGCCTCGGCGGCGCTGAGGTCGGCCTCGTCGAGCGGCAGGCGGTGGACCGCGTGGTCGTAGCG
>JAGQIT010001004.1:0-129 GCA_020431135.1 Myxococcales bacterium
TGGTCGGTCCTCTCAGCTCCGTCAGAGCGTCGCTGTGCCGCGGGACTGCGAGCTCCGGCGGGAGCGAGAGGGAAGACGACGGCAAGCGCGGGTGCGTGACGACTGCTCGGACTTCTTCCTGGCTAGGAC
>JAGQIT010001004.1:275-1558 GCA_020431135.1 Myxococcales bacterium
CGAGAGAGCGGCCGCAGGCGCGAGTAGGCGGTGTCGAGCGCGCGACCGGCGGGTGAGGAGGCGACCTGTGAGAGCGCGAGGTTCGGGTTCGGCGGCATGATGTCAGGGGCCGTCGGCGCCGGCGGATCGGGCTCAGGGTGGAGGGGGCCGTCGGTGGCGGATCCGTCGGCGGTGTCCGGCCAGGGCGCGAGCGCAGGGAGCCCGCGCAGGCCGAGGGGATCGATCTCCGTCGCCGGATCGGCGACGTAGGCGGTGGGGTCGAGCCCGCCCCGGAGGCCGCTCGGGTCGGGGCTGAGGAAGCGCCCGCTCGCCGGATCGAGGTAGCGGTGGCGGGCGTATTGGAGGCCGGTCGCGCGGTCGATGTGGTGGCCGGCCTCGGCGAAGGGGAGCGGCGCGTCGATGAGCGCGCCGCTGCGGTCGCTCGTCGCGAGCGGCGCGCCGACGAGGTCGCTGACGAGAGAGACGAGGTCGCCGTCGATCGTCGCGGCGAGCGGCGCGAAGTGATCGGCGGCGCCGCCATGTCCCGGGGGAGCGAACACCCACTGGCGCAGCGACGCGGCCCCGTCGTCGCGGCGCTCCTCCTCGATGACGGGCCGATCACCGGCCCAAACCCACGTGGTCGTCGCGGCGGGGGTCGTCCTGCGGACGCGGCGGCCGAGGGCGTCATAGGTGAACGTGAAGAGCTCGCCCGCCGCGGTCTCGATCGCGCGGAGGCGGCCCGCGGCGTCCCAGCGCAGGTGGAGCGCGCCGGCGGAGGTCGAGCAGCGGATCACGCGGCCGGCGGCGTCGCGCTCGGTCGTCTCGGGCGGGTCCGAGGGGGCCGCGGTCGTGGGGAGCTCTCGCGGCGTCGCGTCGGACGGGCGCGCGTCGGTGCTCCACGCGTGGCGGCGGGAGATCGTCGACGACGGCGGCGCGCCGAGGATGCGATCAAACGGGTCATGGCCGGGCGAGACCTCCTGCGCGAGCGGTCGACCTCGGGGATCTCGCCGAGTCCGCGCGATCGCCCCGCCCGGGAGGAGGCGGACGATCTCACGATCGCAGGCGTCGCGCTCGACGCGGAGGACGTCGCGGACGCCGTCGCGGCGCAGGTCGATCGCCGACACCGCGGCGCTACCCGGGCGCGCGTACGAGAAGCCGACGTGCAGCCCTGTGTCGGCGAGGAGGGCGCGGGGGCGTCCGCTGCGGTCGAGCGTGTGGTGGAGATCGCGGTCTATGTCGAGGTGAGCGCTGCGCAGGTTCTCGGTGAGAACCCGGCCGCAGGCGTCGCGGGTGATCTCGGCGAC
>JAGQIT010001005.1 GCA_020431135.1 Myxococcales bacterium
CGACATGGTCGGCCACACCGGCGACCTGCGGGCGACGATCGTCGCCGTCGAGACCGTCGACCTCTGCCTCGCGCGCCTCGCCGCGGCGACCAAGCGGGCCGGGGGCGTCCTCCTCGTCACCGCCGACCACGGCAACGCCGACCAGATGCTCGATCTCCGCGGCGACGGCTCCTACCTCCCGCGGACGAGCCACAGCCTCAACCGCGTGCCGCTGACGATCCTCGACCCGCGGGCCCCGGGCGGCGGGCCGGTGATCGCCGGGATCGAGCGCGCCGGGCTCGGGAACGTCGCCGCGACCTGCCTCGACCTCCTCGGCTTCGCCACCCCAGAGGGCTATCTACCGAGCCTCCTGGCGCCGCCGACGTGAGCTGGATCGCCCCGCAGCCGGTCCCTGGGGCCCCTTGGGCCGAGGAGGCGCGCGGCGGCGGCCCAGGCCCCCGGCCCCACGACCGGCGACCTTCCCCGTGACCCGCGCTCTTTGCTAAGGTGCGCGCCACGTAGAGGAACCTCGATGCCAATGCTTCGCACCACCTCCATGACCTCCCTCATGACCCTCGCCCTCGCGTCTTCGGCGTTGGTGGTCAGCGCCTGCGGTGACAAGGGCGGCTACCGCGGCTCCAAGAAGTCGCCGATGCTGAAGTGGGTCGAGTCGCCGAAGTCCGGGAGCAAGGACGGCAACTTCCTCAAGATCCCGAGCCTCGGCGTCCAGCTCGAGATCCCGCAGACCCTCTATGTCTTCAAGGAGTGCGAGGAGCCGGCCCACAGCCCCGAGGGCGCGAACAAGTGGGTCCCGGTCTTCCGCTGCGCCTCGCCGGCCTTCAGCGGCGGCGGCGGCGGCGATGACCTCGACGAGGGCTCGAGCGGCGGCAGCAACGACGAGCCGCTGGCGATGACCTTCTACATCACCCCGAAGGATCGTCCGCTCGACGAGCGCTCCGTCGCCTACTTCGAGAACGAGCTCAAGACCGCGGGCTACTCGGTCGACGAGATCGCCTTCAACGACAGCTACCACGACAAGCGCGGGATCTACTTCAAGTACCAGGAGACGAACTCGGACGGCGACGCGATCCGCGAGATCATCGAGTTCATGTTCCCGTACGACGACATCGTCTTCATCGCCCACATGGACTACCCGTTCGGCGACACGCGCAGCGTCAACGCCGACTGGTCGGCGATCATGTGGTACTTCAAGTTCGACAAGCCGAGCGGCGGCTAGTCCGTCGCCGCGAGCGACACGAACGACACGAACAACGAGGGGAGGGCGGAGGTCCTCCCCTCGCTGCGTTTTGGCTGTGGGGAGCGGCGCGCGGGCGCGCTCGCGAGGCGCGCGATGTCGCGCGAAATTTGGGGCAGGTCGCGTGTCGATTGCCGGCGCTCAGGCGATCGGCTACTCAGAGAACGCAGGATGGCAGGATGAAACGTCGTCGTCGCTCCGCGTCGCCCCTCCCCGCCGACCTCGGTCGGAGCCTCGGCGTCGCGCTGCTCGCCGCGACCTTCGCCTGCAGCGGCGGCAGCGAGGAGACCCGCGGCAGCGCCTCGGGATCGTTGAGCGCGAGCCAGAGCGGCAGCGGGCTCGCGACCTCCGCGTCGGCGAGCGGCGGCAGCGACAGCGACAGCGACACCTCGTCGACGACGATGGGCGGCGGCTCCGAGTCGGGGGACGCGACGAGCACGGCGACGGACAGCGACAGCGACAGCGACAGTGACAGCGGCACGTCGACCGGCGACACGACGACGACGACCTCGACGTCGACGAC
>JAGQIT010001006.1 GCA_020431135.1 Myxococcales bacterium
ATGACGTGCGGCGCGCAGCGGATCGAGTAGCGATCCTGGAGCCGCGGGCCGTCGTGGGCGCTGGCGTCGTACTCGATGTCCTCGCGGATCCAGCCGGCGCAGCGGCGCTGCCCGGGGTGCGGCTTGGCGGCGAAGATCCGGTCGTCGAAGTGGGCCCGGTTGCCGCGGGTGATGTCGCTCGCCATCGCGGTGATCGCCGCGCACAGCCGCGCGAGCCGCTTGGCGCGGGCGAAGGCGAGGCAGCCGAGCGCCGCCATCACGCTCGTGCCGTTCATCAGCGCCAGGCTCTCCTTCGGCTCGAGGCGCAGCGGCTCGAGGCCGGCCTCCGCGAGGGCCTCCGCCGCGTCCCGCACCACCCCGCCGTAGGTGCACTCGCGCTCGCCGATCAGCAGGGCCGCGAGGTAGGAGAGCGGCGTCAGATCGCCGCTCGCGCCCACAGACCCCTCGGCAGGGATCCGTGGGAGGAGGCGGAGGTTGAGGAGGTCGCGCAGACGCCCGAGGAGCTCCCAGCGGACCGCGCTCCAGCCGCGACAGAGCGCGGCGAGGCGGACGGCGACGACCGCCGCCGCCTCGGTCTCGTCGAAGATCCGCCCCGTGCCGCAGCCGTGGAAGCGGACGAGGTTGTGCGGCAGCGCGTCGATCAGGTGCTGCGGGACCAGGACGACGCACGAGTCGCCGAAGCCCGTGGTGACGCCGTAGACCGTGCCGCCGCCCTCGAGGTAGCGGCGCAGGTGGGCGGCGCCGCGATCGATCTTCGCCTTGAACGCCGGGTCGTCGCTGAACACCGCGTCCGCCCGCCCCTCGGCGAGGGCGACGATCGACTCGATCGCCAGCGGCTTCGCGCCGAAGATCACCTTGCCGCGGGCGTCGCTCATTCGTCGCCTCCCTCACCCCAGAAGTCGAAGAAGTTGAACCAGTTGTCGGGCGCCTTGCGGCAGTAGTGCGCGAGCCTGTCGGCGTAGCGCTGGGCGTAGCTCGCGATCACTTCCTGGCGTCCTCGTCGCGGCAGTTCTAGGCGCTCGCAGAGCGGCTCGCAATAGAGATCATAGCGGTTCGGCGGGCTGTAGAGGCCGAACGTGAGGTAGATCGGGCACTTGAGCACCGCGGCCATGGTGTAGGGCCCGATCGGCAGGCGCGCGGGTGCGCCGAGGAATTCCACCGTCGCCGTCTTCTCGTTGACGCCGATCCGATCGCCGAGCACCGCGACCATCTCGCCGGCCTCGATCGCCTCCTGAACCGCGAAGATGTAGCTCGGATCGCCGGGTCGGATCTCGATCACGCGGCCGCGGAAGTCGGCGCCGACCTCGTCGAGGAAGCGGGTGATCAGCCGCGCGTTCTCCCAGTAGGCGAGGATGTTGATCGGGAAGTCCTGGAAGCTCCCGACCGCGCGCATCGCCTCGAAGGAGCCGAGGTGGGCGCCGAGGAGGATCGCCCCGCGCTTCTCCGAGCGCAGCGCCTCGAGGTGCTCGATCCCCGTGTGCGTCGTCGTGAACAGCTCGGTGCGCCCCTGGACGAGGAAAACGCGATCGAGGGAGGTCTCGGCGAAGCGGAGGATGTGGCTGTAGACCGCCCAGAAGCCGATCGCCTCCGGCGAAGTCCCGGCGAGGCGCGCCTGGTACTGCCGCGACGCCCGCGCGGCCTCGCGGGCGAAGAGCGCGTAGTAGAAGATGAGGAAGCGGAGGAAGAGGCGCGCCCCCGTGCGCCCGAAGATCCGCGAGAAGATCAGGATGAAGCGGACCCCCGCGGCGGTCCCCTTCTCGCGGCGCTCCATCCACGCGCGCTCTGGGGCCGAGCCGCGCTCGCCCCCGGCCTCGCCCGCGCCCTTCGCCGCTGTCGTCCGCGGCTCGCTCAGGCCGCCGGCAGCTGTCGGTTCCATCGTCGCAGCCTCCGCCCGAGGCGGATCCACGGGACGACGAAGACGGCCTGGATCGCCAGCCGCGTGTGCATCCACGAGATCCGGACGTTGTCCCAGAGGACGTCGAAGTGGGAGACACCGCCCTCGAAGTAGCGGACCTTCGTCGGCAGGTTGATGATCGCGACGCCGCGCCAGGCGATCTTCACCGCGACCTCGATGTCGAAGTCCATGCGGTCGCCGGTCTTGCCGACCGCGAGCGCGGCGTCCAGCGGGTAGACCCGAAAGCCGCACATCGGATCGTCGATGACCTGGCCGTGGGTCTCGAAGTTGGTCCAGAACTGGGTGATCTTGCGGCCGATCAGGCGCGAGCGCGGCGCGGTGTCGTCGTAGATCGGCGCCCCGAGGATCAGCGCCGCCGGGTTGGCCTCGGCGGCCTCGAGGAACCTTGGGATGTCCTCGAGGGCATGTTGCCCGTCGGCGTCGACCTGGAGGGCGTGGGTGTAGCCGAGGTCGGCCGCCACCTGAAAGCCGGTCTTCACCGCCGCGCCCTTGCCCCCGTTCTCGGCGCGGTGAAAGACGTGGGCGCGGCCCTCGGCGCCGATCCGCTCGACCGCCGCGCGGCCCGGCCCGGCGCTGCCGTCGTCGATGACGACGACGTCGGGGAGGTAGGCGCGGACGCGATCGACGACGTCCGAGACCGTGTCGGGGTTGTTGTAGGTCGGGATCAGCGCGCAGGGGCGGAAGCCGGCGCGCTCGCGCCTCGCCACCGCGGCGCTCGCCTCGCTAGCCAACCTGCGCCTCCCGGAGCTCGTCGGCGCCGGCGTAGTCGACGATGCCCTCGGTGCAGCGCTGGCCCTCGCGGACGAGGGCGAAGTGGACGCGCCGGTGTCGACGCTCGACCTCGAGGCGGAGGAGCAGCGCCTCGCCGGCGGACACCGCCTGGCGCAGGCCGGCGCCCTGCATCCGCTGCGGCCGCCCGAGGCCGGCGACGCGGCAGATGACCTGCGAGAGCATGCGCGCGACGGCAGGACCCGGCCCGACGACGTCGTCGACCTCGCGCGGGACCTCGACGAGGATCTCGTGGACCTCACGATCGGCGCAGCGGTGCACCGAGTGCGAGCGCACGACGAAGGAGCGCTCCGGCGGGAAGGTCCGGCGCAGGCGGTAGGTGATCAGCGAGGGCGGCGGCGGCGGTGCCGGCGAGGCCTCCTTCTTCGCCGCGAGGCCGAGGACCTCGAGGAGGCGCTGACGACGGAGCTTGCCGTTGGCCTCGCGCGGCAGACGATCGAGGATCTTGATCTTGCGCGGGACGACCACCGGATCGAACCACTCGC
>JAGQIT010001007.1 GCA_020431135.1 Myxococcales bacterium
AGGTAGTCGAGCGCCCCCTCCTTGAGGGCCGCGACCGCGGTCTCGATCGTCGCGTGCGCGGTGATCAGGACCACCGCGAGCTCCGGGCAGCGGGCGCGGGCGCGACGCGTGAGCTCGACGCCGCCGATCCGCGGCATCTTCAGGTCGCTGAGGAGGACGTCGAAGGGGCCGGCGTCGAGGGCGTCGAGGAAGGCCTGCGGCGAGGTGAAGGTCCTGACCTCGAGGGGCGGCGCGTCGCCGCGGCTCGAGCGGAGGATCATCGCCAGGACCTCGGCCATCCGCGGCTCGTCGTCGACGATCGCGACGCGCGGGAGGATCGCCGGCGGCGTCGCCTCAACCTCGTCCATCGCGCACCTCTCCCCCTCCGTCGTCGCCCCGAGGTGGGATCGTGACGACCACGCGGGCCCCGCGTCCGCCGGGGCCGAGCCCGTCGCCAGCGAGGCGCAGCGTGCCGCCGTGGGCCTTGATGATCCGCGCCGCCATCGGCAGGCCGAGGCCGGTCCCGCGGGCGCGGGTGGTGACGAAGGGCTCGAGGATCCGATCGGCGACCTCGGGGTCGATCCCGGGGCCGTCGTCGGCGACGGCGATCTCGAGGGCGCCGCCGACCCGACGCGCCTGCGCGACGATCCTCCCGGCGTCGCCGCCCAGCGCCGCGGGATCGGCCTCGGCGATCGCCTCGGCGGCGTTGGTCACGAGGGCGGCGATCGCCTGCGCGAGCTGGCCCTCGTCGACGGCGAAGCGGCCGACGCCCGACGCCTCGCTCGCGATCGTGCAGCCGCCCTGGGCGAGCGCCGGCCCGGCGAGAACGGCCGCGCGCGCGAGCACCGCCTCGACGGCCGCCTCCTCGCGCGCCGGCGCCAGCGGCCGCGAGAGATCGAGGAGCGCGCCGACGAAAGCGTCGAGGCGATCGACCTCCTCGCAGATGAAGGCGCTCGCACGCCCAGCCTCCGCATCGTCGGGCGTCTGCTCGCGGACGATCGCCGCGGCGCCGCGGATCACCGCGAGCGGGTTGCGGACCTCGTGGGCGACCCCCGCGGCGAGGCGGCCGATCGACGCCAGCGTCTCGTACTCGACGAGCTGGCGCTGCGAGGCGGCGAGGGCCTCGAGCTGCGCGCGGATCAGGGCGGCGTCGTCGGCCGCGGCCCGGCGGGCGTCGACGAGGCCGCCGAGGGCGTAGCCGAGCCCCGCCAAGGTCAGGACGTAGAGCCCCATGAACCACCGCACGAGCTCGTCGCCGGTGAGGCCGAGCCAGCCCCGGATGAGATCGAGGAGCGCGAAGTCGACAGCCGCGACGGCGAGGCCGAGGAGGAGGCCGATCCAGCGGTAGGGTCGCGCGGCGGGCACGGTCGATCGATTGTCTATCACGCCCCGTGCCAAGCGCTCAGTGACCGCGCTGACGGCTCCGCGGCGGCGCTGAGAGGCCGACGTTGCGCGCCTGCAACGGGCCCGCGTGACCGCCGTTGCGCCGCCGCCTCGGGGCGCTCGCGTGCGCGCGCGCAGGCGCTGGGAGAGGCCCGCAGGGGCAGCGCAGGCGGGTCGCCGACGGCTGGCACGACCCTTGCGATAGGGGCCGGGCATGAACGGCAAGAAGATCCTCCTCACTCTCCTCCTCATCGACTTCCTCGCCACGACTGTCTGGGCGCTCGTCGAGCACGGCGGCTACGTCACGGCGATGGCCGATCTCCTCGCCTCGCCGGTCGGCAAGCTCGCGACCTTCGACCTCGTGATCGCCCTGACGATCGCGACGGTGTGGATGTGGCGCGACGCGACCGCGCGGCGGATGAACCCCCTCCCCTACGTGGTGCTCACGCTCCTCACCGGCTCGGCGGGGCCGCTGCTCTACCTCGTCCGTCGCCGTTGAGCGCGGAGAGACCGGACCTTCGAGACAGCCCAAGCGAGGGCCTCGAAGGTCCGCGCGATCCCGCGCCGCGGCCGGGCACGTCTCTTCGCTCGGCGTGCGGCACGACGCCATCGTCGCCGCGAGGAGCCTGTCCGAGCACTCGCCGCCGTCGGAGCGCGGCGCGAGCTGGACGTGAGGACAGGCTCCTCCTAGCCGCCGGCGCACACGTCAGCGCAGTCGGCCTCCACGCCGCCGCCGAGGACGAAGTCGCAGCTCGCCCCCTCGACGTCGCAGCTCGCGGCGCAGGCGTCGTAGCTCGCCTTGTCAGTGAAGGCGCAGGGCGTGAAGCCGCAGGGCATCATCCCCTGCCACCCCTGCCCCTCGCCGAAGCGACAGGAGATGCAGGCGGCGCTGCCGAGCGCGACGCATTCGTCGACGCACCCCGACGGGACCGCGCCGCAGACCTCGGCCGGCGGCTCGACGCCGCAGCGGCTCTCGCAGAGCGCCAGCTTCTGATCGGCCTCGCCGTCGGTCGCCGCGCTCGTCGCGGTCGCCGAGCCGGTGCTCGCGGTGGCGTCGCCGGAGCTGTCATCACCGGCGCAGCCGCCGACGACGAGCGGCGCCGCGGCGGCGAGGGCGAGGGCCGTAGAGCGGAGGAGCGAGGTGACGCGAGCGAACATCGCCCATCGATTCGCACGGCGAGGCGCCGCTTGTCGAGCCTATGAACGTCATTTTCCGCGGGCCGCGGACCTGACAAATTATCGATCTGGCCGTAGGATCCGGTGATGGTCACGCGCGCGCTCGCCCTCCGCGGCCTCGTCGTCGCCGCCCTCGCGGCGGGGTGCAGCGACCGGCCCATCGTCGACACCTACGACGAGACCGAGGACGGCACGGCGACCCTGCCGCTCACCACCGGCTCGATGACCGTCGGGCCGACCAGCGGACCGTCGACGACCGGCCCATCGACGACGACCGGCCCATCGACGGTCACCGCGACGATCACGACAGACCCGACGATCTCGACGAGCACGCCGCCGACGAGCGACACATGGGACGACACCGGGAGCTTCTGCGGCGACGGCTGGTGCAGCCCGGACGAGTCCTGCGAGACCTGCCCGACCGACTGCCAGTGCTCGCTCCCCGGCGGCGTCACGCAGGGCTGCGGCGATCCGGGCGCCGCCGAGATCTTCGGCACCACCGACTTCGGCCTCTTCGAGGGCACCCGGGCGTTCTTCGCCTGGGAGGGCTTCCCCGACTCGCAGTGGTCCGCCCTCACCCTCCACTTCTTCGACGCGAGCGTCGACATCGAGGCGGCGAAGCAGGCCGGCCCGTGGAGCGGCGAGCACTACTCGATCCGCAGCTACACCGGCTGGAGCTTCAACGAGACCGGCTGGCTCGGCAGCGACGTCGTCTTCCTCGAGGTCTCGGTCGACTTCCAGTGGTCGTCCTTCGAGGGCGTCATCGAGGTCTTCGACCGCGGCGGCAACTGGGACGCGTTCGACCCCGGCGACCCGCCGGTGCTCTACGGCTACCTGTCGCCGGACGGCGACTTCGAGGCGCCGCAGGGGCCCTTCGCCGCGGTGTTCTGCGACCTCTTCACCAGCCAGATCATCCCTGAGTAGCGGACTCGTCGCGGCGAGCGCCCGCTCAGCGCCGGCGCCGACGCGCGACCAGGGCGACGCCGGCGACGACGAGCGCGAGCACGGCGAGGCCGAGGGCGGCGACCGTCGA
>JAGQIT010001008.1 GCA_020431135.1 Myxococcales bacterium
GAGTGGTAGCCGCGCTCGATCATCAGGCACGAGTAGGTCTTGAGGACGTGCTTGTAGAGGCGCGCCTGGACCCGGCGATCGACGCGGTAGGCGCCGAGGTTGTGCATGAAGAAGGAGATCAGCGGGTTCGAGAAGAGGTTCTTGCCGGCGCCGTAGACCACCGGGGGCAGGCCCTCGCGGTCGAGGAGGTAGCCGAGGGCGATCGAGTCGAGGTTCGACGAGTGGGTCGGGACGAGGACCAGCGTGCCGATCTTGGCGAGCTCGCGCAGGCGCTGGATCGGCCCCTCGGCGGTGACCAGCGCGTCGACCCGCGGCCAGCCGTTGCGGACGATCTCGTGCGGCAGCGACGACGGGTCCATGATCGCCGTGAGAACGCCCGGGACCATGCGCCGGGTCGCGCGGAAGACCCGGACGTCGAAGTTGCCGGCGACGTCGTCGCCCATGCGCTGGACGATCTTGTCGAGCGAGGCGATCCGATCGCCGTGGCTCATCTTGCCGAGGCGGTGGAGGAGCTTGCGCCAGAAGTCGAGCGAGACCTCGGCCTCCGCGTCGCGCTGGGTCGCCAGGCGCCGGACCTCGGCGTTGGCCGCGTCGTTGAGGAGGAAGAGGAGGCGATCGTCGTCGCGGGTGTACTGGTCGACGACCCGAGTGACGAGATCGCGGATGATGTTCGGCCGCTCGCTATTAAACGAGAAGATCCGCGGGTCGCCGGGGCCGACCCGCGGCGGGAAGAGGGTCGGCACCCGCACCGGCGGCGACTGCAGGAAGCGCGAGAGGAGTGACATCGGCCGGCCGAGCATACGCCGCCGCGGTCGCCGCCGGGAACCCTCCGCCCCGGTCGAGATCGCGCGCAGACGCCCTCTAGGCGGGCATCCGCGGGCTCACCGTGTGGCCTCGGCGCGCTCGTCGTACCGCCTTCCAGCTCGCCGCGTGGAACGACGGCGCACCCTCGCAGCGCCCCGAGACGCTCGCGCGACGCTGCGACCTCCGTCCGAGCGCAGGTCGCAGCCGACGCGAGCTGTCCCTCGAGTCCGACGGCGCGGCGATCTCTGCGGCGCTCGTCACAGCGACGCGGCGCTCGCCGCGGCCTCGCTCGCTAGAACGTCGCGCTGCCCGCCGACGGATCGCCTGGGCCCGCGCAGTAGAGCGAGTACATGTCGTTCGAGTAGCCGGCGTTGCAGACGCAGCTCGGCTTGTTCCCCTCGCCGATCACGCAGGCGCCGTTCCAGCCGCAGTGAACCCCCTCGCACGGGTCGGAGGGGTCGTAGCAGTAGAGGCCGTCCTGGTCGCAGATCCAGGCCGCCTCCGCGCAGGTGAGGGTGTCGAGGCACCACCCGCCGGGGTACCCAGGCGGCGGCTCCTTGCCCTCCTCTTGGCCGCCCTCGTAGCAGCCCGTGGAGAGCGCGAGGGCAGCGCCCACGCCGACCAACCAGCGACTCATCATTCGAAGCGTCATGCCCCCAGGTACCTCCGTGGTCTCGAAGACAGGGGGACACTACCAGAGTTGTGGCGACCCGCGCGAGGGCACGAGGCCCGTCGGCCTAAAGAGTAAAAAGGGACGTCCCCATTACACTACCTAGCGGTCGAAAAACGGCGCCCAACGCCGTCTTGGTTTGTCAACGACGCCCGTCCCCTGGTAGCTTGCGTGCCGATGCGATCGACCCCTCGCACCAGGTCTCTCGGGCTGCGGAGCGCCGCCCTCGCCCTCTCGATCCTCGTTCCCGCGGCGACGGTCCCGACCGCCGCGGCCGCCTCTTCGCCGATCTTCGCGATGGCGAAGAAGAAGAAGAAAAAGAAGGCGGCGAAGAAGGAGCCGGAGAACAAGCTGACCGCGGAGCAAGCCGAGGAGGCCCGCGCCGCGGTCAAGGTCCGGGGCATGGGGCTCGTCGACGACGATCCGGGCGCCGCCGCCTCGCTCTACGCCGAGGAGGCCCGCAAGCTCGGCGACCCCGTGCTCTTCATCGAGGCCGCCGAGGCCTACAAGGCGCAGGGCGCCAAGGAGCGGGAGATCGAGCCGGTCCAGTCCGGCATGGAGGAGGCGCGGATCGCCCTCGACATCCTCTACTTCCTCCAAGACCCGCGCGCCGACGCGAACTGGGAGATCGTCGCCGAGTCCGAGATCTCCGGGCTCATCGACCGGGCCAAGGGGCACCTCGACGCCAGCGAGACGCTGATCGAGGAGATCGAGGCCGAGAAGGCCCCGCCGCCGCCGCCCGAGGCGGAGGGCAAGCAGCGGACTCCGGCGCCGAAGGACGGCCGGGGCTTCATCGCCGCCGGCTCGCTGCTGACCGCGGTCGGCGTCGGCGGCCTCGGGATGATGGGCGCCGGGATCGCGATGGGCATCGACGCCCAGAACCAGGTCGAGGATCCGACGGTCACCGGCCAGGACTTCGACGACGCCGACGCCAAGGGCAAGAAGGCCAACATCATCAGCTACGCCGGCATCGGCGTCGGCGCGGTCGGCATCATCGGCGGCGTCGCCCTCCTCGTCATCGGCGTCAAGAAGCGCAAGGCCTACAAGGCCGACCACGATGACAGCGCCAAGGTCCGCGTGACCCCGGCGCTCGGTCCGGCGATGACCGGGCTGAGCATCTCTGGCCGCTTCTAGTCTGGAAGGAGACCCTACGATGATCGAACTCCGCCTCGCCAAGCTCCTCCCCGCCCTCACCCTCGCCGCCGGCCTCGCCCTGCCCGCGGCGGCCAGCGCCGACTGCGATGACGCGACCGGGCTCTGCGTCCAGTCCGGCGCCGTCAAGTGGAAGTCCGACGCGACCGTCTCGGCGCAGACCAAGCGCAAGGAGCGGAAGCTCCGCGCGAAGGACCCCGTCTCCCTCAGCGTCTCGATCAGCGGCGAAGGCCGCGGCACCGTCTTCCTCGACGGTCGCTTCGCCGGCGTCGCCCCGCTGAACAACTTCAGCCTCCCGCCGGGGTCACACGAGATCCAGGTCCGCGACGGCAACCGGATCCTCGCCGAGGGCGTTCTCAGCTTCCCCGCCGGCGAGTCGGCGTCGATCGAGATCCGCCACTAGGCCCGCTCGCCGCCGCGCGCAGAGTGAAGGCCGCGTCCGCTCCGGACGCGGCCTTCTTCGTGTCCGAGTCTGTCTTCGTGTCGTGCGTGCTCCTCCGCGAGCGCCGGGCTCAGCAGGTGCACAGCTCGAACGGCACCTCCCCACAGTCGGGACACGCGGTGTCGACGATCGTACAGATCACGTGGGCGTGGGGATGGAAGGCGACATAGCGCCGCCCGCAGCGACGGCAGCGCACGCGCGCGTAGCCGGGGCGCAGGCCGCAGCGCGGGCAGGTCTCAGTGTGTGACTCTGAGAGGCTCGATCTGTACTCGAGGTCGCTGACCTCGATCGGGAATTGGCGTTCGCACTCGAAGCAGGTGTACTCGAGCTTGATCACGGCTCGAGTCTAGCGCCTCACGCCAAGACATGACCGGGAGAACAGGTCGCAGCGGACCCGAGGCCGCGCGCGGCCCGTCGCTAGCTCGCTCGACTCCGCCACGTCCCTGCGACGTGCACGATCGGCGCATGCCCCAGTCGGTCTGGGAGGCGCTCCGCAAGTCGCCACGCCTTCGCTCGCCCTCGCTCGAAGTTCTCCGCTCCGACGAAGCCTGCGATACGCCCGGTGCCACGAAGCGCGGCGCTCCGGCGAAGCCGAGAGCGCCGACGATCGCGGCGCGAGACTACGCGCCGACTCGGACCCGCGTCCTAGCGCCGGCGTCGGCGGCCCAAGAGGAGCGGCAGGAGAAGGAGGCCGAAGCCGCCCGCCGAGCGCCCGGGGATCGAGCAGCCGTCCTGGTCGAAGCCGTCGCCGTAGCCCGGCGGGAGGGCCGAGCTCGCGGTCGCGTCGTCGCCGGCGCTCGCCGACACGTCGCCGGTGCTGCCGTTCGAGTCGTCGCCGGTGCCGCCGTCGGTGTCGCCGCCGGTGCCGGTGCCCGAGTCGCCGGTGCCGCCGTCGGTCGCGGTCGCCGAGGCGCTGTCGCCCGTGGTCCCGCCCGACGTGCTCCCGCCCGACGTGCTCCCGCCCGCGGGGACGACGGTGACGTTGATGGTCGCGCTCATCGTCTGGTTGTTGGCGTTGTCGTAGGCGGCCGCCGCGAACTGGTAGTCGCCGGCCTCGATGTTCGCAACCGGCCAGGTGTAGGGCTCGCTCGCGTCGGGGTTCCCCGACGGGTTGCCGCCGACGAAGAGCTGGACGTGGGAGACGCCGACGTCGTCGGAGGCGCTGACCTGGATGTCGAAGTCGGCGCCGGCCTCGAAGGTCGCGCCGTCCGTCGGGTAGGTGATCGACACGGTCGGCGCCTCGAGGTCGGGCGCGGACGGGCCGAAGAAGCCGAGGAGCTCCTGGTAGGAGTTCTGGTTCTGGCTGTTGCCGCAGTACTGGGCGTGCTGCGAGCCGCAGACGATGCCGTTGCCGCCGCCGTCGATGCTGATGCAGGTGTCCATGAAGCTCGGATCGCCGCCCGCGTTGTACGGGTTCATGATGTCCGAGGGCTGGTTGACGTGCTCGAGGCCGAAGGCGTGGGCGAGCTCCTGGCTGATCGTCGTCGCCTGCGTCGACGAGGGGAACTGATCGTTCGAGCTGTGGAACGCGTAGACGACGTTGCTCTGCTGGCCGTCGTCGCAGTCGAGGGGGGCGATGCCGAGGACGCCGTTGGGCAGGCCGGCGCCCTTGCCCGGGCCCGTCATGCACATGTGGTAGGGGCCGCTGTTCGGGCGCACGTCGGTGACGAGGACGTTGAAGGGCGCCCAGTCGGTCTTCACCGCCTGCAGGGTCGCGTCGCGCTTGGCCCCGCCGCCGAAGGCCGGGTAGTTGTACTGCACGTACTGCGACGGCATCTGCGTCGTGTTGTTCGGCGCGTTGTCGTTGCCCGGCGACAGGTTGGCGCCGTCGAAGTTGATGAAGAGCGTGCCCATCGCGGCCTGCTGCGGCTCGCTCGGCGCGTCGCTGAGGTACTCGGCCGGCACCGGGATCGGATCGGCGCGGTAGTAGTCCTCGGGGGCGAGCTCGTCGATGTCGTCGGGCTCGTAGTTGGGCGTGTCGGCGGCCGCCGACGCCGGCGTGAGCGACACCGCAGCGATCAGCGCCGTCGCGCTGCCGAGGCCGCGGGCAGACCAGGCGAATAGACTCATCGAAGTTCTCCCTCCGTACGCAGCAACAAGTTGCAACGTCACGGACTCACCGTATGCCGTCCACCGGGGCCCTGGCAAGGCCCACGGGCTGCCCCTGCCGACCGCGCGGGGGGCGGAATTGGGGGCTCGAGGCGACGCCCTTCCGATCACTGAGTCATCGGAATTCCGTTCGCGTCTCGAACCGCCCGAGCCGCCCGCGCCGCCCGAGCCGCCCGCGCAGGAGACGAGGCCCCGAGCACCGCGCAGCCGTCGTCGATGCTTGCAGCCGCGGAACGCCGCTAGACAGCCCATCCAGGTCGGTCGGCGACGATGAACGAGGCCGACTTCCCGCGTCGTCACCGCGCGCGCCGCCGCGTGAGCAAAGCGGCGGCGGCTGAGCCGTGCGAGAGCAGTGTTCAGCACTACAATCCGCGGCGACGCGATGGATCTGGACGTCATCGTCATCGGCTGCGGCGTCGCCGGCCTGAGCTCGGCGCGGCTCCTCCAGGAGGCGGGGCACCGCGTCCGGATCTGGGCCCGCGAGCTCCCGCCGCGGACGACATCGAACATCGCCGCCGCCTTCTGGTACCCCTACCGCGTCTTCCCGCGCGATCGCGTCGACGCCTGGGCCCGCGACAGCTACGCCGCCTTCGCCCGCCTCGTCGACGCGCCGGATGCAGGGGTCCTCCCGCGCCAGGCCCTCGAGCTCTTCCCGGCCGCGGCGAGCGCGGACATCGACGCCTCGTGGAGCGCCGCCCTCCCCGGCGCCCGCCCGGCGCCCGCGGACGACCTCCCGCCCGGCTACGTCGGCGGCCAGCTCTTCGACTCCTTCGTCGTCGAGACCCCGCGCTACATCCCGTGGCTGCGCGCGCGCTTCCTCGCCGCCGGCGGGACGATCGAGGCCCGCGCCGTCGACTCCCCGAGCGAGGCCCTGCGCGAGGCCGACGCGGTCCTCCACTGCCCCGGCCTCGGCGCCCGCGAGACCGCCGGCGATCGAGCGATGCTCCCCGTCCGCGGCCAGCTCGTCCGCGTCGAGAACCCCGGGATCTCACGGGTGATCGTCGACGAGCACAGCGGCGGCGCGATCACCTACGTGGTCCCGCGCAGCCGCGACGTGATCCTCGGCGGCACCTCCGACGAGGGCGACGAGAACCTCGAGGCCGACCCGGCGACGACCGAGGCGATCGTCGCCCGCTGCCTCGCCCTCGAGCCGCGCCTCGCCGGCGCCGCCCGCCTCGGCGTCCTCGTCGGGATCCGCCCGTGCCGCCCGGAGGTCCGCGTCGAGCGCGAGGAGCTCCAGGGCGGCCCGGTGATCCACAACTACGGCCACGGCGGCGCGGGGATCACCCTGTCGTGGGGCTGCGCGGCCGAGGCCGTCAGCCTCCTCGGAGCCTGAGCCCGCGGCCGTCGAGTCGCCGCGCTCGGTCG
>JAGQIT010001009.1 GCA_020431135.1 Myxococcales bacterium
CGAGCGCGGCGCCTTCACGGGCGCCGATCAGCGGGCGGTCGGCAAGTTCGAGGCGGCGGACGGCGGCACCGTCTTCCTCGACGAGGTCGGCGAGCTGCCGCTGCCGCTCCAGGGCAAGCTCCTGCGGATCCTCCAGGAGCGGGCCTTCGAGCGCGTCGGCGGCCGGCGGACGGTCGAGGTCGACGTCCGGATCGTCGCCGCGACCAACCGTGACCTCGAGGACATGGTCGCCCGTCGCGACTTCCGCGAGGACCTCTTCTACCGCCTGCGGGTCGTCGCGATCCACCTGCCGGCGCTGCGCGAGCGCGGCGGCATCGACCTCGAGATGCTCGCCACCCACTTCCTCGACCGCTACGCCCGGCGCCACGCCAAGCCCTACCGGCCGCTGTCGCCGGCGGCGCTCGCCCGCCTCCAGGCGCACGCCTGGCCGGGGAACATCCGCGAGCTCGAGAACTGCATCGAGAGCGCGGTGGTCCTCGCCGACGGCGAAGTGATCGGCGCCGACGACCTGCCGATGACCGGCGCCGCGAAGGCGTCGGCGGCGGCCCCGGGCCTCGACCTCGCGGAGCTCACCTGGTCGGAGATGGAGCGCCTCTACATCACGGCGGTGCTCCGGGCCCACGACGGCAACCGGAGCCAGGCGGCGAAGGCGATGGGCATCGGCCGGACGACCCTTTTACGGAAGATCCGCGGCTACACGATCGACGTGCCGCCGGGGAGCTGAGCGGCCGCGGGGCCGCGCTGGTTCGATACGATCGGTGTGTCGATTCGGAGCATCCGCTCCGGGGAAGAGCTGCTCCAAAACGGCGCAGCTGCGCGGCGACGAGCGCTTCAGGGGGCCCGTGCGGCGCATTCAGGGGGCAAACACGGCTTGGCACGCTCTGTGCTCCTCTGTGTCGTCGAGATGCACAACGTCCACAAGCTTCCGACCCCCGAGCCCACCCCCCCCCGCCTCACGGCCCTCGACGGCGGCGGCCAGCCGCGCGAGTCCGTGGGCTGGCGCCGCGGCCGGCCGGTCGAGGATCCCGAGAAGATCAAGCGCTGGGGCTTCATCACCGCCAAGCCCTCCGAGTACCTGATCCACATGCGCCGCGGCAAGGTGCGCCGGCGCAGCACGGGGCAGGGCGCGAGCTGCTTCAAGTGGCCGTGGGACTCGGTGGCGATCATCCCGACCTCGATCAACCGCCTCCACTTCACCGCCGATCAGGTGACCAAGGAGAAGGTCGGCGTCTCGGTCACCGGCCTCGCGGTCTACCGGATCGTCGAGCCCGAGCTGACCTTCCGCATGCTCAACTTCTCGTTCTCGGAGCGCGCGAGCGAGAAGCTCGCCGAGATCCTCCGCGAGATGTTCGTCGGCGCCGTCCGCCGGCACGTCGCCAACCTCACCGTCGAGCAGGCGATCACCCACCGCAAGGAGGCGATCGGCGCCGAGCTGATGCGCGAGCTGGCGCCGGTGGTCAGCGGCCGCGGCCGCGCCGACGACACGACGACCGGCGGCTGGGGCGTGGTCCTCGACTCGGTCGAGGTCCAGGACGTCCGCGTCCTCTCGGAGTCTGTCTTTTCGAACATGCAGGCCGTGTTCCGCAGCGAGCTGGCGATGCGCGCCCGCGAGGCCGAGCTGACCTCGGCGCAGGCGATCGC
>JAGQIT010000076.1 GCA_020431135.1 Myxococcales bacterium
CGCGAGCGCGTCGGCGACCATCCGCAGGACGTCGCGGGCGACGAGCGGACCGAGCTCGATCTCCTCGAGGCGGGTCGGCGACGCCTTGATCTCGGCGATCGCCTTGGGCAGCGGGTGGCCGGCGCCGACCTCCCGATCTCGATAGGCGCCGATGACCAGGACGTTGTCGATCTCGGGGTCGGTGACGAGCGCCTTGAGGAGCGCGACCGTGGCGACGTCCGCCCACTGGAGGTCGTCGAGGAAGATGACGAGCGGGTGGTCGGCGCGGGCGAAGACGCGGAGGAAGCGGAGGACCGCGAGGTGGAGGCGGTTCTGCGCCTCGGTCGACGACACGGTCGTCGGCGGCGGCTGCTCGCCGACGACGTGCTCGAGCTCGGGGACTGTGTCGACGAGGACCGCGACCTGCGAGCCGAGGGCGTCGAGGAGGCGCCGCCGCCACTCCTCGACCTCGGCGTCGCTGCCGGCGAGCACGAGGTCGATGAGCTGGCGCAGCGTCTGCAAGAGCGCCGCGAAGGGGACGCTGCGGTTGTACTGATCGAACTTGCCGGCGATGAAGCTGCCGCGCTTGGCGACCATCGGCCGGTGGACCTCGTGGACGAGCGCGGACTTGCCGGTGCCGGAGCTGCCGGCGATGAGGACGAGGGCGCGGGCGTCGGCGGCCGCGTGGGCGAAGGCGCGGAGGAGCTGCTCGACCTCGCGCTCGCGGCCGTAGAGGCGCTGCGGCAGGCGGAACTCGGCGGCGCGGCAGCGCTGCCCGGGCTCGAAGGGCTCGTCGCCGCCGCTGCGCTGGCGACCCCGGAGGAAGATGAGGTCGGCGCGGAGCGAGAGGGCGCTGCGGTAGCGCTCGTCGGGGTTTTTGGCGAGGAGGCGGGCGACGACGGCCGACAGCTCGGGGCCGACGCTCGGCTCGACGTCGACGAGGCGCGGCGGCTCGCGGGCGATGTGCGCGTGGATGAGCTCCATCGGCTCGGTCTGCGGGAAGGGGCGCCTGCCGCTGAGGAGCTCGAAGAAGGTCACGCCGAGGGCGTAGAGATCCGCGCGCGTGTCGATCCCCTGGCCGATCCGCCCGGTCTGCTCCGGCGCCATGTAGGCGATCGTCCCGACGAGGTGAGCGGCGGGCGCCAGCGACGACGCCTCGTTGGTCAGCAGCGACGCGATCGCGAGGTCGGTGATCTTCACCGTCCCCGTGCGCTGGCTTATGAGGATGTTGTGCGGCTTGATGTCCTTGTGGATGACCCCGCACCCGTGGATGTGGACGAGGGCGTCGCAGATCTGGAGGGCGACCCGGTAGAAGGACGCGAGGCCGATCTTCCCGGCGAAGGCGCGGTCGAGCGAGACGCCGCCGAAGTCCTCAAAGACGAGGAAGGGGTGGGCGCCGCGCTCCTCGAGCGCGAGGACCTCGACGACCCCCTCGTTCTTGAGGCGCGAGGCGACGTAGTGCTCGTGGCGGAGCTCGGCGAGGCGCTGGTGGGTGAGCGCTCCTGCGCGGGGGATCTTAAGGATCACCTGGCGCCCGTCGGCGTCGCGCGTCGCCCGATGGATCTCGGACTTCGCCCCCTCATGGACGACCTCGCGGGTCGTGTAACCGGCGAGCCGCATCGCCGCAATCATACACCCGAGGTCGGCGGCGATCGGCGATCTTCGCCGCGCGCCCCCCGGTGCACTGCGGATGTGTACGTCCGCAACGTCGCGGCTATCTGCGGGCGACGGACGGGGTATCGGCGGGGTGTCGGCGGGGTATCCTGGTGGCGCCTTGTGGGGAGCGGATGAGGGGGCGCGCGCGGGTCGGCGCGGCGACGGCGTCTGGTACTTCGCCTACGGGAGCAACCTGCACCCGAGCAAGCGGCGGGCCCGGGCGAACCTCGAGCCGCAGGCCTTTGTCCGCGCGCTCGTCCGCGACTGGCGGCTCGCCTTCGACATGCCGGGGGTACCGCCCGCCGAGCCGTCGATGGCGAACCTGCGGCCCGAGGCCGGCGCCGCGGTCCACGGCCTGTTGATCCACCTGAGCGACGACGACTTCAAGGCGCTGGTGCGCAGCGAGGGCAGCGCCCACTTCTACGGGATCGTCGAGATCGAGGCGACGACCTACGACGACGAGCTCGTGCGCGCGCGCGCGTTCGTGACGACCGCGTCGCGCCGGCGCGGGCAGGAGCGGCCGCCGTCGCGGCGCTACATGCAGCTCCTCCGCGAGGGCGCGCGGATAAGCGGCCTCGATCCTGTGTACTGCGCCTACCTCGACGGGCTGCCGCACAGCGACGCCTCGACGCTCGCGCGCGCCTGCTCGGCGCTGATCCTCGACGCCTACACGGAGGCCGCGAAGACGCCGCTGCACGAGCTCGGCAACCACTACCTGGCGCTCCTCCAGGCCTCCGACGACCTCCCGGGGCTGCCGCGGGCGCTGACCCAGGCCGGGCTGCTCGTCCCCGGGGTCGGCGTCGGTCTGGGGGTCCGGGCGCTGCGCCGGCTCGCGGCGCTCCGCGGCCGCGCTCGCGAGTAGGTGTCCGATTGGACATGTTTTTGTTGACGGGCTGCGGCGCGCGACGCCGCGGGCCCAGCGGGGGGACCTCCGCAGCGCCGCGTAGGGCAGGGGCCTCGCGGGGGCGCTGACGGGGCGCGAGGTCGCCGTCGCGGGCGCCCCTGAGCCCGGCGCGCGGACTCTACGGCGTTCGTTGGCCCGGCGCGGACGTGCGAGGCGCGGCGGTTCGGCTGGGGGCCGTCGGCGGTATCATCGGCGCGTGCGCGGGCAGGGTGGCGACGAGACGACCGCGAGCGGCGACGTCGACGGGGTCTCCGACGACGAGGCGACGGTCGCCGGCGACGAGCCGACGACGCCGAGCATGCTCTACGCGATCGGCGCGGCGATGCCCCGCCAGATCGGCCGCTACACCGTGGTCCGCAAGCTCGGCGCCGGGAGCATGGGCACGGTCTACGCGGCCTACGACGACGAGCTCGACCGCCGGGTCGCGATCAAGGTGATCCCCGCGGGGCGCGAGCACGCGCTCGCCTGGGCCCGCGTCCACCGCGAGGCGACGGCGCTCGCCCGCCTCTCGCACCCCAACGTCGTCCAGATCTACGAGGTCGGCGAGGCCGACGGCCAGATCTACCTGGTCATGGAGTTCGTCGAGGGGGTGACCCTTCGGACATGGCTCGAGGATCGCCACGACTGGCGGTCGGCGGTCGCGATCCTCAGGCAGGCGGCGCTCGGCTTGGCCGCGGCCCACCGCGCCGGGCTCATCCACCGCGACTTCAAGCCGGACAACGTGATCCTCGGCGGCGACGGACGCGTCCGCGTCGTCGACTTCGGCCTCGCGCGCCCCTACGTCCGCGACGACGACGCGCTCGACGTCGACGAGGCCGCCGCGCTGGCGACGGAGGTCGGCCGCGGCGCGCCGTCGAGCGGCGAGGTCGAGCTCGCGTTGACGCGGACCGGCGCGTTGATCGGGACGCCGCGCTACATGTCGCC
>JAGQIT010001010.1 GCA_020431135.1 Myxococcales bacterium
GAGCGCCTCGCCGTCGGCGTGCCGCCCGTTGATATAGGCATGCCGATCGAGATGCGGATACCGTGCGGCTTCGCGCTGATCCTCCGCGACGCCGGCGACCGGAGGATCCACGTCATGAAGGTGCTGCGCGAGCTCTACGGCGTCGGTCTCAAGGAGGCCAAGTCGATGGTCGAGCGCGCCGGTGACCTCGTGCTCGCGGAGGACCTCGTCGGCGACGAGGCCGAGCGCATGGCCGCGCGCCTGCGTGAGGTCGGCGCCAAGGTCGAGGTCGCGTGATGGCCCGCCGATCACTGCGCCTGCGCTTCGCCTGCGACGAGGACTGGGGCTCGTTCACAGGCGACGAGCGCCGGCGTCACTGCGAGCGCTGCGATCAGAGCGTCTACGACCTCTCGACCATGACGCGGCGCGAGGCGACCGAGCTCTTCCGCCGGCGCCCGCCGGGCCTGTGCGTGCGCTACTCGGGCGACGGCGAGGGGCGGATCCTCTTCCGCTCCGAGCGCTACCCCGGGCGTCAGGTCTGGCAGCGCTTCGTCCTGCCGGTCCCCGAGGAGCCGTAGCGACGAAGCGTTCGTGTCGGCTGCTACGGGAGCAACATGTCCCAGAAGTCACACTGATCCGTGCGCACGCCGTTGATCGTCCCGGTCGGGATGTCGAGGAGCGCGGCGTTGTCGTCGGCGGCGACGTAGGGCGCCCACATCAGGTCGGCGTCGGCGGGGTCGCCGGTGGCGGCGAAGCGGGCCCAGGTCGCCGACATCATCGCCTGCATGGTCAGGTCGTCGGCGTTCGGCTGGTACTCGAAGTTGCCGTCGAGAACCGCCTCCCAGTTGCCGAAGATGTAGATCAGCTCGAGGCCGTGGAAGGCGACGGGGTCGACGTTCGGCAGGGTGTTGTAGCCGTCGAAGGTGAAGTGGTAGCGGAACACCGGGTCGTCGGCGGCGGAGACCGCCGCGCGGGCGCTGCGGCGGGTGTTGCAGACGAACTTGAGGTCGGAGGTGAGGGCGACGTAGGCGGCCTGCGCGTCGTCGCCGTAGTCGGCGAGCGGGTAGGCGGCGAGGACCATCGGCGCGAGGACGCCGAAGGTCGCCTGGACGAGCGCCTCGTACTGCGCCTGCGTCAGCGGCGGGACGTCGAGGCCGGTCTCGGCCGCCGTGTCGCCGATCATCATCGGCACCTGGTTGTGGGTCCCGGCCTCCATCGCGTCGAGGGTCGAGCTCGGGAGGACGACGCCGTCGACGTGCGGCCCCCAGGCGGGCGCGAGCCCGGAGACCTGCGGGTAGCCGTCGGGATCGGTGCTGATGACGGTGTCCGCGTCGAGGGCGCGCAGACAGGCGGCGACGTCGGCCGCGTCGGCGCAGCCGGCGTTGGTGACGAAGGGCTCGCTCAGGTTCATGAGCAGGCGATCCTTGGGCTGCTGGCCGCAGGCGCCGCTCTGCACGGCGGCGGTGTGGAAGAGCCCGGCGGCCGCGGGCGCGCCGACGACGGCGCAGGTGTTGACCGCCCCCGCCGACTGACCGAAGAGGAAGACCCGCTCCGGGTCGCCGCCGAAGCCGGCGATGTTGTCGGTGACCCAGCGGAGGGCGAGGATCTGGTCGCGCAGCGCGTAGTTCCCGGAGACGCCGTCGGCGTTCTCGGCGTCGAGGCTCGGGTGGGCGAGCCAGCCGAGGGCGCCGAGGCGGTAGTTCAGGGTGACGACGACGACGTCCTCGCCGGCGGCCAGGCGGGCGCCGTCGTAGAGCTCGTCGGAGCCGGTGCCGACCGCGTTGCCGCCGCCGTGGATGAATACAAGGACAGGTCTGCTTGCGGCGTCGGCCGCCGGCGTCCAGACGTTGAGGGTGAGGCAGTCCTCGTCGCCGAGCTGGCCGAGGGTGTTGCCCTGGGCGTCCTTCTCGAGCTGCGGGCAGACCGGGCCGTATTCGACCGCCGGGGTGATCCCGGGCTGGCAGGCGCGGGGCTCGGGCGGCCGCCAGCGGCGATCGCCTGTCGGCGGCTCGGCGTAGGCGATCCCGCGGAAGGCGACGACGTCCGCGAGCGGCTCGCCCTCGACGGCGCCGACGGTCGTGAGAACGACGGTCGCGCCCGGCTCGATCCCCTCGCTGCAGGCGGGCTCGCCGGTGGTCGCGGTGTCGGTGTCAGTCTCGGTCTCCGAGCTCGTGTCGGTGACCGACTCGCTGCCACCGGTCGTGGTGGTCGTGGTCGTCTCGTCCGGCGCGGTGGTGCCGGAGGTCTCAGTCGTGCCGGTGCCGGAGGCGGTCGTCGACGCGCT
>JAGQIT010001011.1:0-9318 GCA_020431135.1 Myxococcales bacterium
CACAAGGACATCAAGCCGGACAACATCCTCGTCGACCCGCGCGGCGATCGGGTCGCGCTCGCCGACTTCAGCGTCTCGTCGCTCCTCGCCGCCGAGAGCCAGGGGGCGACGAGCCCGGCGGTGCTCGAGGGCACGCTCCACTACATGTCGCCGGAGCAGACCGGGCGGATGAACCGCACGGTCGACTACCGCACGGACTACTACTCGCTCGGCGTCACCTTCTACCACGCGCTCACCGGCAAGCTGCCCTTCGAGGGCAACGACCCGATGGAGCTGGTCCACGCCCACATCGCCCGCGTGCCGCTGCCGCCGAGCGTCGTCGCGCCGAAGATCCCCGAGCCGCTCTCCGACATCATCCTCAAGCTGATGGCGAAGACCGCCGAGGCCCGCTACCAGAGCATGCGCGGGCTCCGGGCCGACCTCGAGCACTGTCTCAAGGAGTACGAAGAGACAGGTGACATCAAGCCGTTCCGGATCGGCGCGCGCGACGTCTCCGAGCGCTTCCACATCCCCGAGACCCTCTACGGCCGCGAGGAGAACGTCCGCCGCCTGATCGAGGCCTTCGAGCGGGTCAGCCGCGGCGGCACCGAGATCATGCTCCTCACCGGCCCGTCGGGGGTCGGCAAGTCGGCGGTGATCCACGAGGTCCACAAGCCGATCACCCAGCGCCGCGGCTACTTCATCAGCGGCAAGTTCGATCAGTTCAACCGCGACGTCCCGTACAGCGCCGGCACCCAGGCGCTGAGCGAGCTGATCCGCCAGATCCTCACCGAGCCCGACGATCAGCTCGCGCGCTGGCGCGACGAGATCCAGCGGGCGATCGGCAACAACGGCCAGGTCGCGCTCGACATCCTCCCGGAGCTCGAGCTGATCATCGGCCCGCAGCCGCCGGTCCCCGAGCTGCCGCCGGTCGAGTCGGCGAACCGCTTCCGCGCGACCTACGTCGCCTTCCTCCAGGCCTGCGCCCAGGAGCACCACCCGCTCGTCATCTTCCTCGACGACCTCCAGTGGTCGGATCTCGCGACCCTGAAGCTCATCGAGCTCTTCGTCACCGACGAGAACAGCCGGCACATCCTGTGGATCGGCGCCTATCGCGACGCCGACGTCGATGAGAGCCACCTCGTGTCGCAGACGATGCGCGCGCTCGAGGAGGCGCGGGTGTCGGTGACGCGGCAGGAGATCCGCCCGCTCGGCCAGGAGCACACGACGGCGCTGATCCGCGACGCGCTCACCCCCTGCGATCGGCCGATCGAGCGCCTCGCCGGGATCATCCAGGCGAAGACCGACGGCAACCCGTTCTTCGTCCGCACGCTGCTGTCGTCGTTCTACGAGCAGGGGACGGTCTACTTCGACGCCGAGCGCTGCACCTGGCGCTGGGACGAGGATCGCCTCCACGCCGTCCGCCTCAGCGACGACGTCGTCGAGCTCATGACCTCGCGGATCGGGGCGCTCAGCGAGCGCTCCTCCGAGGTCCTGACGATCGCCGCGTGCATCGGCAACCGCTTCGGCCTCCAGCTCCTCGCGCGGACCGTCGAGCGCGGGGCGATCGACGTCGCCGAGGACCTCTGGGAGGCGGTCGAGAAGGGCCTCATCCGGCCGCTCGGCGACGGCTACAAGTACCTCTCGGGGCTCGGCGAGAGCCCGTCGTCGGTCGACGAGGTCGCCGCGAAGATCGAGTACCAGTTCCTCCACGACAAGGTGCAGCAGGCCGCCTACTCGCTGCTCTCGGAGGGCGAGAGCCGGCGCAACCACCTGAAGATCGGCCGCCTCATCCGCGACAGCGTCGGCAAGGGCGAGGTCGACGAGGTCATCTTCGCGGTCGTCAACCACCTCAACATCGCCGCGCCGCTGCTCACCGACGCCGGCGAGCGCATCCGCCTCGCCGGCCTCGACCTCGTCGCCGGCCGCCGCGCGAAGCAGTCGATCGCCTACGACGCCGCGGTCTCCTACCTGCGCCAGGGGACCGCGCTCCTCCCCGCCGACACCTGGAGCTCGAACTACGCGCTGACCTTCGAGCTCTTCCGCGAGCGCGTCCAGGCCGAGCACCTCGCCGGCAACTTCGAGGAGGCGATGTCCCTCTTCGCGCCGCTGCTGAGCAACGCCCGCAGCGACATCGAGCGGGCCGAGGTCTTCGAGGTCAAGGCGAGCCTCGAGACGGCGCAGAAGCAGAACCGGGCGGCGATCGACTCGTCGATCGAGGGCCTCAAGCTCCTCGGCGCCGGCCTGCCGCAGGTCGGCACCTACGCCGGCGTGCTCAAGGTCCTCGCCAAGGTCCAGTGGAGCCTGCGCGGGCGCAAGGCCCAGGATCTGATGGACCTCCCGGAGCTGACCGATCGCAAGAAGATCGTCACCCTCCGCCTGCTGATCGCGATCGTCCCTGCGGCCTACTTCGTCGACGCCAAGCTGGTGTCGATCATCCTCCTCCAGATCGCGCACATCTCCCTGCGCTTCGGCCTCAGCGACGTCTCGGCCTTCGGCTTCGCCGGCTACGGGATGGTCCTCTCGGGGGCCCTCGGCGCCCACCAGTCGGCCTACGAGTTCGGCCGCCTCGCGCTCCAGCTCAACGAGCACTTCCGCAACCCGTGGCTCGACGCCAAGCTCGACTTCATGGTCGGCACCTTCCTCGCGTCGTGGGTGCGGCCGCTGGCGGAGTGCGAGGAGCAGCTCCAGCGCGGGCACCAGCGCGGCGTCCAGACCGGCGACCTCACCTACGCGTGCTACGCCGGCGCCTACGGCATGCTCGTGTCGGTCGTCGAGGGCCAGCCGCTCGATCGGGTGCACGCGGCGACGACGTCGCTGCTGCCGCTGATGCGCCGCGCCGGCGAGCTCGACGGCCTCGCCCTGGCGACGCTGATCGAGAAGGTCACGCTCTGCCTGCGCGGCGAGGGCATCGACGACACCTCGCTCTCGGTCGGCGACTTCGAGGAGCAGGCCTTCCTCGCGACCCTCGGCGACGAGACGACGCCGGCGGCGAAGTTCTACTACCGCCTCTACAAGTCGCTGATCCTCTACGTCTTCGGCCACCACCACGCGATGCAGCCGCTGCTCCGCGCCCTCGAGCGCAGCGAGGAGCTGTCCTTCGCCAACCCGATGTACGTCGACTTCTACCTCCTCGACGCCCTGTGCGCGGCGTCGCTGATCGAGGAGAACCGGCGGACGAGCGAGCGCCGCCTCCGGCGAGCGATCCGCAAGCTCAGCAAGATCGCCGAGCTGTGCCCGGGCAACTTCCGCTCGCGCTACCTCCTCGCCCTCGCCGAGGAGCACAGGGTGTCCGATCGGTCAGGTGAGGCGCTCGAGGCCTACAACCTCGCGGTCCAGGCGGCGCGCGAGAGCGGCGCCCGCCAGGTCGAGGCGATCGCGCTCGAGCTCGCGGGCCGCTACTGCGTCGCCACCGGCCAGAAGATCACCGCCGGCTTCTACCTCGGCGGCGCGCTCACGGCCTACCGCCGCTGGGGCGCGCCGAGCAAGGCCGAGCGCCTCGCCGAGGAGTTCCGCGAGCTGATGCCGCCGCAGGTCTTCGCCGGCAACATGGCGGCCGTCTCCCGCGGCTCGTTCACCGCGACCGGGACGACGCCGGCGCGCTCCCTCGACATCGGCACGGTGATCAAGGCGTCGCAGGCGATCTCGTCGGAGATCGTCCTCGGCAAGCTCCTGCGTCGCCTCGTGTCGATCGTCATGGAGAACGCCGGCGCCCGCCGCTGCGTCCTCCTCCTCGACAAGGAGCGCAACCTCTTCATCGAGGCCGAGGGCGCCGTCGATCCCGAGGTCACCTCGGTGCTGCAGTCGATCCCGCTGACGGAGTACGACGATCTTCCCGAGGCGCTGATCCACTTCGTCGCCCGCTCGCGCAAGGACCTCGTCCTCGACGACGCGACGATCGACGGCGACTTCACCGACGACCCGTACATCGTCGGCCAGAAGGTCCGGTCGATCCTCTGCATCCCGATCCTCCACCAGGGGGCGCTGACCGGCGTCCTCTACCTCGAGAACTCGCTGGTCGCCGGGGCCTTCACCGCCGATCGCCTCGACCTCCTGCGCCAGCTCGCCGCTCAGGTCGCGATCTCCGTCGAGAACGCCCGCCTCTACCGCAACCTCGATCAGGCGCGCGACGAGGCGGTCGCCGCCGACCGGGCGAAGACCCGCTTCCTGATGAGCATGAGCCACGAGCTGCGGACGCCGCTCAACGCGGTCATCGGCTACACGGAGCTGATCGAGGAGGAGGCCGAGGAGGGCGACATCCGGGCGCTGCGCAGCGACCTCAACAAGATCCGCGTGTCGGCGACGCGCCTGCTCCGGACCCTCTCGGGGATCCTCGAGCTGTCGCGCCTCGAGGCCGGCAAGATGGAGCTCGACCGCTCGACCTTCGACCTCTCGGAGCTGATCCACGAGGTCCTCGCCGAGGTCGAGGAGATGGCCGAGCAGCACCGCAACCGGATCGTCGTCCTGTGCCCGCCGGGCCGCTTCATCGTCCGCACCGACCGGTCGATGCTCAACTACAGCCTCCTGTCGCTCCTCGACAACGCCTGCCGCTTCACCGAGGACGGCGAGGTCCGCGTGACGGTCGAGCCGGTCGAGCGTGACGGCGAGTCGTGGCTCCGCGTCGCCATCCGCGACACCGGCATCGGCATCCCCGAGGCCCACGTCAACCGGATCTTCAGCTCCTTCAGCCAGGTCGACGAGTCGCCGACGCGGACCTACGACGGCACGGGCGTCAGCCTCGCGGTCACCCAGCGCTTCTGTCAGATGATGGGCGGCAGCATCGACGTCGAGAGCGAGATCGGCAGGGGCTCGGTGTTCACGATCATGCTGCCCGACACCCACCTGTCCTGAGGGGTCGGTGGCTAGGCGCCCGCGGGCTCGTCGGGGATCCGCGGCGTCCCCGTGACCGAGTGGAGGACGAAGCTGTGGAAGTCGCTGTCGAGCTCGATGTAGAGCATGACCATCGCGTTCGCCGTGTAGTGGACGATCTTCTCGAAGTCGCCGTCGGGGTCGACGTAGCGCAGGCAGTCCTTGAGGTCGTAGGCCTCGGTGACGATCATCGCGCGGATCAGCCGGGCGATGTCGTTCTCCTGCAGGGCCTCGCCGATGCGCTTCAGCTTGATCCCGAACTTCTGGGCCGTGAGGCCGAGCGCTGACACGAACTTCCCCTCGCGGAGCTCGCGGGCGAAGGTCTTGATGTCGTTGGTGTAGCGGACGATCGAGCCGATGATCTCGAGAGCGACGCGGAGCGGCTCGCCGCGGCCGGCGACCTCGCGGTTGCCGAGGAACGCCAGGCAGGCGAGGAGGCCGAGGGCGGCCCCCGTCGTGTGGAACGCGTCCTCCATGTAGCCCTCGAGGGCGACGTCGGCCTCGCTCAGCTCGAGGGACGCGCGCTGGCTCGGCGGGATGCTCAGGGCGTACTCGCGGACCATGCCGCGGAGCATCCGCTTGAGCTCGTCGAAGAAGAGGTCGGCGTAGAGATCGAAGACCTCGTAGCTGCGCAGGCGCTCGGTGAGGCGCGCGGCGTAGCGGATGATCAGATCGTCGTGGTCGAGGTCGCGGCGCTCACAGGCGTCGTAGAGCGCGTCGGCGAACTGGCGGACGTGGTCGAGGGTCCGCGTCTCGGCGACGAAGGTGATGTCGATGTGATCGTCGAGGATGAGGATGAAGAGGATGATGAGGAAGAGGAGATAGAGGTCGTGGCGGTTGACCTTCTCGGTGCGCAGCGCCTCCCGGAGCATGTACTCGCTGAGGGCGGCGGCCGCCGGGAAGCTGAGCCGCGTCCGTCCCTTGGTCTGGGCGGTGAGGAGGAAGGTCGGGTCGTCGTCGTCGCGCAGCTGCTTGAGCAGCCAGCCGATGTCGTCGTTGATCTCGCCGAACTTCGGGAAGCTCTCCTCAGCCCCGAGGATCACGTCGAGCGTCGGAGTTTGCGTAGACATCGGCGCGCCCATCCGTGGTTCGGCGGGGCTCGAGTATACGCGAACTGCGCTGGCCTGGTGGTCGTGCAGCGCATGGCGCGCGATGGGCCGTCGCCGCCCAGAGTCCGCCTCCGGGCGTCCTCATCGGCGAGAACGGGAGAGGCGGACCCCGAGGGGCCCGCCTCTTTCGCGCGTGCAGGCGTCGTCATCTACCGCCGGCGGCGGCGGAGGGCGAGCAGGCCGAGGAGGAGGAGCCCCGTCCCGGCGCCGCGGCTGTCGTTGGTCGTACAACCGCAGCCGTCGTCGTCGAGCTCGCCGTTGAAGCCGGTTGTCGCCGAGTCGGAGGTCGTGTCGGAGGCCGACTCGGTGTTCATCGTGTCGGTGCCCGTGACCGAGTCCGTCTCGGTGTCGGTGGCGCTGGCGGTGTCGGAGTCGGTGGCGGTCGCTGTCACGGTCTCGCTGTCGCTCTCCGAGGCGCTCTCCGACTCGCTCGTCGTCGTCGTCGTGTCATTGGTGACGGTGCAGTCGTTCTCGCAGCCGTCGCCGCCGATCTGGTTGCCGTCGTCGCACTCCTCGCCGGCCTGGACGATGCCGTTGCCGCACTCG
Organism: Myxococcales bacterium; assembly: GCA_020431135.1. Taxonomy (GTDB): domain Bacteria; phylum Myxococcota_A; class Polyangia; order Nannocystales; family Nannocystaceae; genus JADJRG01. The sequence continues at coordinate 6,504 of JAGQIT010001011.1, forward strand.
AGGGTCCAGGTGCAGTCGGGCTCGCAGCCCTCCTCGCCGTCGCACTCCTCGTTCGGCGAGTTGACCTTGCCGTCGCCGCACAGGAACTGCTGGACGAGGCCGAGGCAGGTCTCGTTGCCGGCCGCGTCGATCGCACAGACGCGCATCTCGATCACCGTCTCGAAGGTCGGGAGGACGAGCTCCTCGCCCTCGAGGACGCCGGTCCGCCACAGGTGCTCGCCGTACCAGTCGAGCTCGTAGGTGGTGATGTCGTCGGCGTTGTCGAAGGAGCCGCCGTCGGTGACCCACTGGATGCCGACGAACTGCCAGTCGTGCGGCTTGTTCGGCGTCTTGTTGTCGTGGATCCGGCCGTGGAAGGTGAGCATCGAGTCGGGCTCGATGGCGCCGGTGAGCTCGTGGGCGCCGATCACCGGGGCGCCGGTGTCGGGGGCGATGTCCTCGCCGTAGAGGACGCGGTTGAAGTTCGAGTTCTCGCCCTCGCCGAAGACGAAGTCGATCTTCGCGTCCTGGTTGAAGTCGGCGACGCCGACGGAGTAGGTGCCGTCGGTGATCAGCGTCCCGACCATGCTCGGGTCCTTGACCTGCTTGTAGGTGTTGCCGGTGTTGCGCATCAAGCGGTCGAGGAAGGTGCTGAAGGCGCCGAGGACGATGTCGGGGAGGCCGTCCGAGTCGAAGTCGACGAACGCGCCGCCGTAGTCGTAGCTCGGCGGGTTGTCCCCGGGGCCCCACCACAGCGCGGTCGCGTCGTCGAAGCCGCCGTTTTGGTTGTTGATGAGGATGCGGTTGCGGAAGCCGGTGCCGTCCTGGAGCGTGTAGGTGTCGACGTAGCCGTCGCCGTCGATGTCCATGATCTCGAAGTCGACGTTGCCGACCGCCTGCGGGAGGTTGCCGGGGGTCGCGTTCTTGAAGTCGCCGAGGCCGTCGTTGACGAAGAGGAACGAGCCGCTCGCGCACGAGCGGCAGGCGATCAGCAGGTCGAGGTCCCAGTCGTTGTCGATGTCGATGAATTCGTGGTCCCACGACCAGTTGACGGCGATCGCCGGCATGTTCTGGTTGGTCGCGTCGCTGAAATTCGCGGCGCCGTCGTTGAGCCACAGGCGGGTGACGCCGCCGGGCGAGCCGATGAGGCCGACCGGCGCCGGACCCCAGTCGGAGAGGACGATGTCGAGGTCGCCGTCGCCGTCGACGTCGCCGAGCTCGACGTCGCCGGCGCTGAGCTTCTGCTGCGGCAGCAGCTCGGTGCTCTCGACGAACGCGCCCATGTCGTCCTGGAGGTAGAGGCGGCTCTGGGTCGCCCAGGTCGTGGCGACGATGATGTCGGTGTCGCCGTCGTTGTCGAGGTCGTGGGCCTTGATCGCGCGGCCGGTGTCGAGGGCGTTCTCGCCGAAGACCTCAGCGCTGACGTCGAGGAACTGGGTGCCGCCGTCGTTGAGGTAGGCCTGGTTGGGGACGATCGAGTCCGGGGTGCCGGCCTGGACGCCGCCGACGTTGGCGAAGAGGATGTCGGGGAGGCCGTCGTTGTTGATGTCGGCGATCTCGACCTTGGTGGTCCAGTAGTCGAAGACCGGGTCGAAGACGCTCTTGGCGACCTCGAGCCAGACCTGCGGGGGATCGGCCGCGTCGGCGTGGGTCGGGATGGCGGTCGCGGCGACGAGCGCGAGGAGCGAGAGGGGGGTGCGGAGGTGCTTGGACGAGATCATGGGGTCCTCAATCAGGGGTGGTCAGAGACGCTGGCGGCGGCGGGGCGTCGACGCCCGCCCGCCGGGAGAAGGCTTGTGGGGGCAGTGGGCGGGGGGACGGAGAACGGGCGGTGATTTTTTTGACGGGCCGCCCGCGCGCGGAACTGCGCCGCGGCGGGGCTGGATCCTTCTATTGCGGGAGAACTCGGTCGTCTTCGGAGCGGAGGTCGAAGGTCGGAGCGCGGGCGCGGGAGGGGAGGGCGGTCGCCGCTCGTCGCGGCCTCCTCGCGGGGCAGCGGCCGCTGACGTCCCCGCAGCGCCGGCTCGTTGCACAAGCAAGCACCGCGCCCGGTCGCCGCCGACGCCCGGTGTATGCTCGCGTCGATGGGCCCGTCGCCGCCCGCACGTCCGTCGCCCCTCGCCCGGCTCTTCCGCCTCGACGAGCTCGGCAGCGACGTGCCGCGCGAGGTCTTCGCCGGCCTCACGACCTTCGCGGCGATGGCCTACGTCCTCGTCGTCAACCCGGGGATCCTCGCCGCCGCCGGGATGGCGACGCCGGGCCTCGTCACCGTCACCGCCCTCGCGGCCGCGATCGGCACGCTGCTGATGGCGGCGCTGACGAACTACCCGCTGGCCCTCGCCCCGGGGATGGGGCTCAACGCCTTCTTCGCCCTGACGGTCTGCGCCGGCATGGGGATCCCGTGGCAGGCGGCGCTGGGGATGGTCTTCTGGAACGGGATCTTCTTCCTCCTGCTCTCGCTCAGCGGCCTGCGCGGGCGCCTCGCCGAGGCGATCCCGGAGCCGCTGAAGATCGGCGTCCAGGCGGGCATCGGCATGTTCATCGGCTTCATCGGCCTGCGCGGGGCCGGGGTGATCGTCGCGTCGCCGGCGACCCTCGTGACCCTCGGCGACCTCGGCGACCCGGCGCTGCTCCTGACCCTCGCCGGGGTGATCGTCGCCGGTGCGCTCGTCGCCCTCGAGGTGCGCGCGGGGATCCTGGCGGCGATCCTCGCGGTGACGATCGTCGGCGCCTGGGTGCCGCTCGGCGACGGCACGGTCACCGACCTGCCGCCGTCGATCGTCGGCGCGCCGGCGGGGATCAGCGAGACCCTCTTCGCCCTCGATCTCGGCTACAC
>JAGQIT010001011.1:9431-11093 GCA_020431135.1 Myxococcales bacterium
CTGCCGAAGCTCGGGCGGGCGCTGACCGCCGACGCGGCGGCGACGGCGATCGGCGCCTGCCTCGGGACGTCGACGACGACCTCGTACATCGAGTCGGCGGCCGGCGTCGAGGCGGGCGGGCGCTCGGGGCTCGTCGGGGTCGTGGTCGCCGCGTGCTTCGTCGCCGCCCTGATCTTCGCGCCGCTGATCGCCGCGATCCCTGCTCACGCGACCGCGGCGGCGCTCGTGCTCGTCGGCGCGGCGATGCTCCGCGGCCTGCGTGGCCTCGACTTCGACGATCGCACGGGGGTGCTCGCCGCCTTCGTCACGCTCGTGGCGATGCCCCTCGCCTTCAGCATCAGCGAGGGGATCGCCCTCGGCTTCATCGTCTACGCGGGCGTCATGGTCTCGGTCGGTCGCGGCCGCGAGCTCGGGGCGCTGACGTGGGTGATGGTCGCGCTCTGCCTCGCCCACTACGTCGGCCCGGCGCTGGCGCGGGCGCTCGGTGGGTGATGGAGATGATCTCGCCGGCTCCCGGCAAAGAACGCGGTGGGGTCTGCTGTCCCCGGGTGTCGCCGCGCTGGCGGCGACCGGCGGCTGCCCCGCGGTACGCTGTCACGGCGGCCCCCGATGCGCACGAGCGGCCGCGGCGACGGTGAAACGCGCTCGTCGTCGCGTGCGCCGGGGCCCTCGGCGCGCGCTGGCGCAGCGACCGGCCTGCCGGGTCCCTCGAGATGTGTCCGAGTTGTGTCGAGGTGTGGGCGAGTTGTGTCGGGATGTGGCCGCCCTGTGGTGCGCCGGTGGCCTAGGTCACAGGCGCTCCTAGGCCCTCAGATCGCGGAAAAATAAAACTATTGCGCCAGCTGTCTCTCGACAGCGACGCCGAGGTGTACCAATCTCATGGGTGCGCTGCCGAGGTCATCACGCTGCGCGTGGCGTGTGACCGATCCGCCCCCGCCCGGCTCGCAAAAGGACGACGTCCCATGCTGCGAAATCAACTGTGCTCCCTCGCCTCCTTTGTGGGGCCTCTCGTCGCCGTCGGGCTCATGCTCCCGCCGGTCGCGATGGCGGCTCCCGACGCCCCGGTCGCCAGCGAGACCCTGGTGACCTCGGACTCGCCGCCGCCGCCGACGCAGAGCCAGCAGCAGGGTCCGGCGTCGCAGACCCTCACGCCGGACTCGCAGACGCAGCAGTCGATGCGCTTCGATCCCGGCAACGCGCCGACCTACCACGGCCCTGGCATCACGATGCAGCCGCAGATCCAGGTCCAGGTGCAGCCGCAGATCCAGGTCACGGCGCAGCCCCACGCCGAGGCCAACCCGAACACGAACTCGAACTCGAACTCGAACGCGAAGTCGGACATCCGCAACACCGCGACCGCCGACGCCGACACCAAGTCGGACTCGCAGTCGCAGTCGCAGTCGAGCTCGGACAGCGACATCAAGACCAAGCAGACGACGAGCGCGGCCCCGGCCCCCGCGGCCCCGACCGCGGTCGCCGTCAGCCGAGCGCCGACGCGGATCCGCGTGAAGACCACGGTCATCCCGGGTCAGCCGAAGCGCGTCCACCCGATCTACCCGTACAAGCCGCCGAAGCGGCGCAAGGGGCTGATGATCGCCGGCTGGACGATCTTCGGCTCGTCGTACCTGCCGACCGCGTTCACCGGCGCCCAGATCTACGACT
>JAGQIT010001012.1 GCA_020431135.1 Myxococcales bacterium
CGGGCCTCGCGGATCTCCTGGAAGAAGAGCGAGCCCATGTCGCCGTCGAGGTACTCGCCGAGGAGGTTGGCCGACGGGCGCTCCGTCGTCGGCCGCTTGCCGAGCGGCAGCGAGACCGCGATCGTCGACTTGGCGACGTCCTTGTTGAGGAAGAAGATCACCGGCTTCTTCGCCGTCCGAGCGCGGCGCGGCGCCGGCTCGGTCGTCTTGCGGTGGGCGTCGCCGACCGCGACGGCCTTGGCGACCGCGTCGGCCGAGCGCGGGCCGAAGTAGTAGGTGCGGTGCTCGTGGTCGAGGAGGCCGCGGACGAGCTTGTGGAGCTGCGCCGGCTTCGCCCGCTCGAGCTGCTTGTTGGTCGGCTCGCTCTTGAACGCCGAGTTGTCGCCGTAGAACGCGTACTCGCGCAGGATGTAGCCGACGTAGTTGGCGTCGTCCAGGCGATCGCGGCGCTCGCTCACCGTGTTGTCGGCGAGCTTCTTCAGCGACTCGTCGGTGAGCTCGCCGCGGCGCAGCCACGCCTCCATGATCTTCACGCTCGCCTCGAGGTTGGCGTCGATCCCCGAGAGCTGGAGCTGGGTGCGATCGGTGCCGCAGTTGAAGCTGATGTCGGTGCCGAGGGCGTAGAGCTCCTCGCGCAGCGCCTCGGGGCTCTTGTCGTCGTAGCCGGCGAGCTCGAGGGCGTCGAAGGCGTAGCAGAGCATCCGCTCGCGGCGCTCGCCGAGGTCGAAGTCGTACATCAGCTGGAAGAGGTCGTTGCGCGTGTTCTTGGCGACGACGAGCGGCCCGGCCGCGAGCGCCCGCCGCTCGAAGTGCGCGCCCTCGACGAGCCACTCGGGCTCGAGGGTCTCCGCCGGCATCGCCGTGATCTTGTCGGCGTAGGGGCTGTGGCGGGTCGAGTCCATCTCGAGCGGCGTGATCTTCGGCTTGTCGATCTTCGGCAGCTCGGGCTTGCCGCGCTTGCGGTAGACGACGACGCGGTCGTCGCCGAGGTACTTGTTGGCGACGCGGAGGACGTCGTCCTTGGTCACCTTGCGCAGCCGCTGATCGCGGGCGAGCGTGTCGGACCAGCCCTCGTGGTTGATGTAGGCCTCGGCCATCTTCGACACCCGGCCGATCGGCGACTCGAGGCGCTGCTTGTCGCTGATGTCCTGGTGGAGGATGATCGCGTCGATGGTCTCCTGCTTGAACTCGCCGGCCTTGAGCTTGCCGACGACGTCCATCAGCAGGGCCTCGACCTCGGCGAGCGACTGGCCCTCGCGGGCGGTGCCGCGGACCGTCCAGTAGCCGGCCTCGCGCATCGTCGACGGGTAGGAGCCGGCGCCCGGCAGCTTCTGGGTGAGCTCGAGGTGGAGGTTGAGGAGGCCGCTGGTCGAGTTGTCCATCAGCCAGTCGAGGACGACGAGCGCCGGCTCATCGGCGTCGGCGTGGCTGGCGGTCCGCCAGGCGATCGTCACGCCCTCCTCGCCCTCGGCCTCGACGGTCGAGAAGACGCGGCCCGAGATCGGCGCGAGGTCGCCGGCGGCCGGCGCCTCGAGGGCCTTGGGCGCGAGGGTGCCGAGGGTCCGCTCGAGCACCGGCAGCGCCGTCTCGGCGTCGATGTCCCCGGCGAGGATGATCGCCATGTTGTTGGGCGCGTACCAGCGCTCGAAGTAGGCGACCATGTCGGCGTAGGCCGGGTTCTTGAGGTGCTCCGCGAGGCCGATCGTCGGCTGCGTCCCGTAGGGGTGGGCGGGGAAGAGCGACCGGCGCACGGTCTCGCTGATCCGCCGCTCCGGGCTGTCGAGGGAGAGGTTCTTCTCCTCGTAGACCGCCTCGAGCTCGGGATAGAAGAGGCGGAAGACCGGGTCGGCGAAGCGCTCGCGCTCGACCTCCGCCCAGGCCTCGAGGCGGTTGCTCGGGATGTCGGCGATGTAGACGGTCTGATCGTCGGAGGTGAAGGCGTTGAGGCCCTCGATCCCGAGCTCGCCGTAGAGGCGCGAGAGCTCGTTCGAGATCGTGTACTGCGCGGTCTTCTGGGTCTCGCCGTCGATCTCCGCGAGGATCTCGGCGCGCTTGGCCGCGTCCTCGGTCGTCCGCAGCTCGGCGTAGAGCGCCTCGATCCGCTCGAGGTGCGGGCGCTCGGCGGCGACGTCGACGGTGCCGAGCTCGTCGGTCCCCTTGAAGAGCATGTGCTCGAGGTAGTGGGCGAGGCCGGTGGAGTCGGCGGGGTCGTGGCGGCTCCCGGCGCGCACGGCGATCCAGGCGTTGAAGCGCGGCTTCAGGCGGTCCGTGCTGATGTAGACCGTCATCCCGTTGGCGAGGCGGTGGATCGTCACGCCCATCGCGTCGCCGGCGACGGGGCGCTCGACGAGCGGCGGGAGGTCCGAGCCCGCGAGGATCGCGTCGGTCCCGGCGGCGGCGGCCGACTGCGGGGCGTCGCCGCCGGCGGGCGGCGCCTCGGTCGACGCCTTCGGCTGACAGGCGAGCGCGAGCGTGAGGGCGGTGAGGAGGGGGAGGCTGTGGGCGCGGGTCGTCGGTCGCATGCGTGGGCGGGGGCTACTCATACTACGGATGAGTATGCAGAGAGGTTCCCGCCGATCCGCGAATGCGTGCGACGATCGTGAAGATTCCGCCTAAAACAGCGTTATTTCGGGCTCAATACACGCAGGATCATCATTTCGGACATTGCCCACCCGCGGTGACACGGGGGTCGCGACGAGGAGGGCGTTGTCCGCCGGCCGCAGGAGGTCCGTGAGCCCCGCGGTGTACCGGCGCAGGGCGTCCTTGCTCCGCGTATTCGGCGACGGCGCGAGCCAGGGATCGACGCTCGCGGGCGGCAGGAACGCCGGCATCCGCGAGTGCGAGGGCTCGACCACGGCGTTGGCCTCGGTCGTGAGGATCGTGAAGCGGCGCTCGACCTCGCCGGTCTCGGGATCGGCGCGCTCGCGCCAGAGGCCGGCCATCAGCAGGAGCTCGAGCGAGGGCGCGTGGAACCACGTCGGCCGCCGCCGCCCCTTGGGTCCGGCCCACTCGAAGAAGCCGTCGGAGATCACGGCGCAGCGGCGGTGGGTGAAGGCGTCGCGGAAGGTCGGCTTGCTCGCGGCGGTCTCGCTGCGCGCGTTGATCAGGCCGACGGGGTCGTCCTGCTTCGGCCCGAAGGGCATCGGGAAGCCCCAGCGACCGGCGACGATCCGGCGCCCGGCCTCGTTGACGAGGAGCCAGAGGATGTTGCTCGGCGCGGCGTTGTAGCGCGGTTGGTAGGCCTCGGCGAGCTCTTCGTCGAGCTCCGCCTCGAGGATCTCAGCGACCTCGCGGAGGTCGGTGCGGGTGAGGGTAAAGCGGCCACACATGCGGAGCGACTCCTTGCCCGCGAAGATCGCCTCCGCGGCGCGGTTTATGCAAATTAGGCAAGAACGGCGGGTGATTCGCCGGGGGCGGGCGTGCTCGTCGGCGCCGGCGCTGCGACGCGGCGGCTACGGGAGCCCGGGGAAGGCGTCGACGACCTTGATCCGCAGGTCGGGGAAGGCGTCGACGTATTGGATCGTCAGGTCGGGGAAGGCGTCGACCTCTTGCCAGCGGCCGCACTCATCGGGGAAGGCGTCGACCCACTTCACCTTGAGGTCGGGGAAGGCGTCGACGACCTGGACGCGGAGGTCGGGGAAGGCGTCGACGACCTTGACGCGGCCCTGGAGGCGGAGGCCCTTGAGGGTGCAGTCGCGGGCGACGTCGCCGGCCGGGGTCACGGCGCTCGGCGTCTCTCCGGGTCGCTCGGAGTCGGCGCGGGCCGAGCCGTCGACGAGGAGGGCGAGGGCGGCGAGCGTCACGGCGCCCGCGAGGGCGCGGCCGCGGGCGACGCGGCCGATCTCCCGCGCTCGGTGTCTCAGGGCCATGTTCGACATCGTAGCAGCGGCGGATGATCTCGCCGAGCGCACGCGCCTCGCGGCCGCGCGCGTCGGTCTCATTTCTCCCCCGTCTCCTGGAGCCCGGCCCGCCGGTCAGGTGTCGGCGCGCCGCTCGGGGCCGTCGCCGTCGCTCGCCTCGCGCTCGCGGGCGTCCTCGACCTCGTCGAGGAACTGGCGCAGGGCGAAGGAGACCGAGACCGGCTGCTCGACCGAGCTGGTGTGGCCGGCGCCCTCGATGAGCACGAGCTTCGAGCCGCTGATCGCCTCGTGGAGGCGGCGCGACTTCTCGGGGGTCGTCGCCGTGTCCTCGTCGCCGACGATGATCAGCGTCGGGAGCTCGATGCGGCGGAGCTCGTGGTAGACGCCGGCGCGCTCGATGACGCCGTTGACCGCCTTGTAGATCGAGCGCCGGTTGGCCATCAGGCGGCCGCGCCACAGCTCACGCTCGGCGCCTCGCTGCGGATCGGTCATGAAGCTGCGGCCGAACATGATCGGCATCACCTTGTCGGCGACGAGGCGCAGGCCGATCCAGCGGGCGACGAGGTTGAGGCGGCGGTAGGGGCCGACGTTCTCGAGGGGCTCGGGGTCGGCCGAGGTCTCCATGAGAACGCACGAGCGCAGGAGATCGGGGCGGCGCGCGGCGATCCGCATGGCGACGAAGCCGCCCATCGACAGGCCGCCGAAGTGGCAGGGGCCGAGGTTGAGCGCCTCGATGAGGGCGACGGCGTCGCGGTAGCAGGCCTCGATGGTGACGACGCGGCCGCGCGGGACCGCCGATCGCCCCTGGCCGCGGTGGTCGTAGCAGATCACGCGGTAGCGGTCGCTGAGGGCCTCGACCTGGGCCTGGAACATCGCCGAGCTCCACAGGAGGCCGTGCGAGAGCACGACGACCGGCTTGTCGTGGCCGCCGCTGTCCTCGTAGTAGAGCTCGCAGCCGTTGATCGAGATCTTCGCCATCGCCGGCACACTAGCAGGTGGGGCGCGCCTCGACATAGCCTCCGCGGCGGGCCCGGTACGTGCGCAGGCGCGGCGTTTGGGGGGCCTCCGCACGCCGACGGGCCGCGGCCGACGAGCCGCCGCGGCGGGCTCTCGGGCGGTCGGGCGCAGGGGCTCGCGGTTGCGCCCCCCCTCGTTCGATCCCGAGGGCGGCCGCCAAGCGCGACGGTCGAGAGCTCGGCCCGCTCCGCGTCACTCGGCGTCCGTCGTCGGCGTCGCGGGCTCCGCCGCCAAGCAGGCCGCCTCGTAGTCGGTGACGACGCCGGCGCGGTCGGCCAGCGCCGCGGGCTCCTCCGCGTCGTAGGGGCCCGAGGTCCCGAACATCTCAGGGAGCTGCGCAGGGTTCATCGGGTCGAGGATCGCGAGCCTGCGCAGGCACAGCTCCGCGGTCTCGTCGGGGACCGCTCCGTGGCGCACCTGCGCGACGCAGCGCGCGTAGGCGTCGCGCGAGGCGCCGCGGAGGGCGTCGTAGCGCCCCTTCGTGGCCGTGCACTGGTTGTAGCGGTGACCCGTGTACTCGCGCGGCCGCGACGGCGAGGTCTCGCCGATGAGGACGCGATCCATGAGCCACTCG
>JAGQIT010000077.1 GCA_020431135.1 Myxococcales bacterium
AGCGCGGCGACGTTGACGGCGACGAACGGCTGCTCGCGGCGCGGCGACAGCTCGTGCAGCGTCGACGCGAGGAGCTCCTTGCCGGTCCCCGACTCGCCGAGGAGGAGCGCCGGGACCTCGCTCGGGGCGACGCGCCGGATCAGCTCGACCACCCGCATGAAGGCCTCGGAGCGGCCGACGAAGATCCCCCCGACCCGCGCGCTCGCCTCCGGGATCGGCCGGATCACCTCGACGAAGGCCTCGACGCCGTCGTCGCCGAAGACCGGCGACATCGACACGTCGACGTGCTCGTGCCCGGCGGGGCCCTCGTGGACGTGAAACACCCGGCTCTTCTTGCCGCCCTCGCGCGTCGCGGCGAGCGGGCAGGTCTCGCCGTTCTGATCGCAGGGCGAGTCGTAGCCGTGCGACACGCGGTAGCAGTAGTCGTGCCCGGCCCGGACCGAGCGCCCGTAGTGGGCCTCGTAGGCCCTGTTCGCCGCCAGGATCCGGTAGCTCGGCGACAGGAGGATCGCCGGATCGGCGTAGGCCTCGAGGATCGCCCCGTAGTCCCGCTTCACCGGCAAACGCCGGGTCTTCTTCGCGGCCTTGGCCACGGAGTCACAATACGTCACGACCGCCACATATGACAGCCAAAACTGCCATTATTGGCGGTCGGGACGAGGGCGGGTGCAATCTTGTCGCATCTTCTCTCCCTTTCGCTCCCTGGCACAGGTCGTGCACATTGCTCCACGAGCACACACAGGAGCACCCCAGCATGAGCATGACCGCCAAGCCACCATGGAAGACCGCGGGCGGCGACCCGGGAGACACCCTGTCCCGCATCGAGGCCCGCCTCGAGCGGATCGAGGAGCGACTCTCGCGTCTCGACGCTGTCACCGAGCAACTACCGGGGGTCGCCGCGACCGCCGGCGACATCTTCGATGAGTGGGCGACGAACGATGGACGCGCCGATCAACGCCTGCGGGCGCTGGCCGCCCTCGTGGAGAAGCTGACCCGCCCCGAGGTCCTCGCCACGCTCGACCAGGCCGTGACGATGGCCGAGGCCGTGCCCGGGGTCGTGGCCACCGGCGTCGACACCTTCGACGAGCTCGTCCGCGAGGCGAGCGCCCAAGGGATCGACGTCGACAGGTCGCTGGTCGGCCTGGTCCGCCTCCTCGGTCACGCTGACCGGGCCCTCGCGCACGCTCGCCAGGCGCAGCCGCGTCGGCTCGGCGCCTTCGGGCTCCTCCGCGCCTTGCGTGAGCCGGGGGTCCAGCGGGCGATGGGCTTCCTCCTAGACCTCGCCGGGGGGCTCGGCGAGGCGATGATCCGTGAGGACGAGGGCGCCCCCGCCCTCCCCAGTGGTTAAGGCCGCCGTCATCAGGCCACAGCTTCGAGAGAGAACAGGAGAAGGACAATGTCAAAGCGCTATGAAGTCGTGATCGTCGGTGGCGGAACGGCCGGGATGAGCATCGCGGCGCGCCTCGCCGCGCTGCCGGACGCGCCGAGCGTCGCGCTCGTCGATCCGTCGACCAAGCACTATTACCAGCCGATCTGGACCCTCGTCGGCGGCGGCATCTTCCCGCGCGAGGTCTCGGTCCGCGATCAGGCGGACCTCGTGCCCTTCGGGGTCGAGTGGATCCGCGATCGCGTCGCCGCCTTCGACCCGGACAACAACCGCATCCAGCTCGCCGGCGGCGAGCAGCTCGAGTACGGCGACCTCGTCGTCGCCCTCGGCATCCAGTGCAACTGGGGCGCGGTCAAGGGCCTCAAGGAGACCCTCGGCAAGGACGGCGTCAGCAGCAACTACAGCTTCGACCACGTCGAGGCGACGTGGAAGTTCATCGACGGCTTCCGCGGCGGCAACGCGCTCTTCACCTTCCCGTCGACGCCGATCAAGTGCGCCGGCGCGCCGCAGAAGATCATGTACCTGGCCGAAGAGCACTTCCGGCGCAAGGGCGTCCGCGCCCAGAGCCACGTCAAGTACATGAGCGCGACCGCCGGGATCTTCGGCATCCCGAAGTACAAGGCGGCGCTCGAGAAGATCGTCGCGGCCCGAAACATCGAGGGCCACTACCGGCGCAACCTCGTGGAGATCCGCGCGAGCGGCCGCGAGGCGGTCTTCGAGCACCTCGACGAGGGCACGACCGAGGTCGTCAAGTACGACATGATGCACGTGACCCCGCCGCAGGGGCCGCCCGACGTGATCAAGCAGAGCCCGCTGGCCAACGCCGCCGGCTGGGTCGAGGTCGACGATCACACCCTCCAGCACACGCGCTACGCCAACGTCTGGTCGTCGGGCGACTGCTCGAGCCTGCCGGTGTCGAAGACCGGCGCCGCGGTCCGCAAGCAGGTCCCGGTGCTCGTCGAGAACCTCCTCGCGCGCCGCGAGGGCCGGGAGTTCACCGGCTCGTACGACGGCTACGCGTCGTGCCCGCTCGTCACCGGCCGCGGCAAGGTGATCCTCGCCGAGTTCGGCTACGGCGGGAAGATCATGGAGTCCTTCCCCTTCGACCAGGCGCAGGAGCGCTACAGCATGTACGTCCTCAAGGCCTACGGCCTGCCGAAGATGTACTGGCACGGGATGCTCCGCGGCCGCATGTAGGCGGGCGCCTACGGCTCCGTCGGACGGCGGCGCGGTCGAGAGGCCGCGCCGCCCTCTTTCGTGAAGGTCGCGCTCAGCGGCTGCTCTCGTCGGCGCGCCGCGCCGCCTCCATCAGGAGGCCGGAGGTCGAGCAGTGGACCGTGTCCTCGAGCGGCGAGTCGTCGCTGGCGAAGACGAACGAGCCGCTCGACCAGCCGAGGAGGTAGTAGACCGCCTCCGCGCCGCGCAGCGGCGGCCCCGACTCGACCCGCGCCTCGAAGACGCGGCCGCCGCGGATCGCCAGGTGGCACTGCTCGCCCATCTCGCTGCGGATGTCGAGGGCGCCGCTCTTCTTCTCGATCTCGAGGAGCACGAGGATCGACGAGATGCCGACGTCGGCGAGCGACCCGCGCAGCCCCGACTCCGCCGGCTCCTCCCCGTCGCTGATCATGCCGCGGGCGCTGGTCTCGATGTGCTTGCGCCGGCGCAGGACCTCGACGACGCGCTCGACGAGCTCGTCGTCGGTGAAGGGCTTGGCCAGGTAGTCGTCGGCGCCGAGGCGGAAGCCCTTGAGGATGTCCTTCGCCGACGAGAGCGTCGACAGGAAGATGAACGGGACGAAGGCGAGCCGCGGGTGGGCGCGGAGGCGGCGGACGAAGGCCCAGCCGTCCATGCTCGGCATCATCACATCCGAGATCACGAGGTCCGGCGGCGCGTGGACGGCGTGGGCCAGCGCGCTCGATCCGTCGCTCGCGGTCGTCACCTCGTAGCCGCTCGGGATCAGGCTAGCGACGATAAATTCCCGAATGACCGCGTCATCATCGACAACCAGGATACGCGCGGCCATCACCTAAAATTAGGCGCAGCCGCGGGGGCCGATCAACCGGTTTTCCGCGGCTGCGCGCCGACCCGCGTGGCAGTTCCGCGCCCGAGCGCTCCGCGCCCGCCCCCCGCCGCTGGCAGACTCGCGGGCGGCGGCGACGGACAGAAACACGCGGCGCGGCGCCCCGCTCCCGGCCGCAGCGGCCCTGCGTCTGTATGCGCACGCGATTGAGGGGCGCGCCGACATCCCCGCACACCGACCCCGTCCGACCTGTCCCGAAGGTCGGCGGCGCCGTCGCATGAGCGCTTACGGTTCGCCGACGATCCCGAAGCGGCGCATGATCCGGTAGAGGGTCGTCCGCTCGATTCCGAGGGCGCGCGCCGCCTCGACCCGGACGCCGTCGGCCTCGCGCAGCGCCTCACGGACGCGCTCCACCGTCGCCGCGTCGAGGTACTCCTGGAGGGTCCCGTGGGCGGCGTCGCGGCGGCTCGCCGCCGGCGGGCGCTCGCTGAGGATCAGGTCCGCGAGGGCGATCCGCTCGCCGCGGGCGAGGACCACGCCGCGCTCGAGGGTGTTCTCGAGCTCGCGGACGTTGCCCGGCCAGTCGTGGGCGAGGAGCCAGCGCTCGACCTCGGGCTCCCAGCCGACGAGCGCTCGCCCGTGCTCGGCGTTCATCCGCGCGAGGAAGGCCCGGGCGAGCGGGAGGACGTCGGCCCGGCGCTCGCGCAGCGGCGGGATCCGGATCGGGATGACCGCGAGGCGGAAGAAGAGATCCTCGCGGAAGCGGCCGCCGGCGACCTCGTCCCGGAGCTTCCGGTTCGTCGCGGCGATCACCCGGGCGTCGAAGGATCGCGGGCGCTCGCCGCCGACCGGCAGGACCTCGCGCTCCTGGAGGACGCGCAGGAGCTTGGCCTGGAACCCGAGGGTCACCTCGCCGATCTCGTCGAGGAAGAGGCTGCCGCCCGAGGCCCGCTCGAAGAGGCCGCGGCGATCTCGAGTCGCGCCGGTGAACGACCCCTTGATGTGACCGAAGAGCTCCGACTCGAGGACGCCCTCGGCGAAGGCCCGGCAGTTGACGGCGACGAAGGGCCCGCCGACGCGGCCGCTGTGCAGGTGGATCGCGCGGGCGATCAGCTCCTTGCCGGTGCCGCTCTCGCCGGAGATCAGCACGGTGCTCCGGCTCGCCGCCGCCCGCCGGGCGAGGTCGAGGACCGCCCGCATGCCGTCGCTGACCGCGACGATCGCGTCGAGACCGTGCTCGTGGCGGAGCTGCGCCCGGAGGTAGCGGTTCTCGCGGGCGAGGCGGCCGCGCTCGACCGCCTGGGCGACGACGCGGCGCAGGCGATCGTTGTCGATCGGCTTGGTCAGGTAGTCGAGCGCCCCCTCCTTGA
>JAGQIT010001013.1:0-1782 GCA_020431135.1 Myxococcales bacterium
AACGACGTCGACGACGACGAGTGCAGCAACACCTGCGTCCCCGCGGGCTGCGGCGACGGCGTCATGCAGGACGGCGAGGAGTGCGACGACGGCAACGACGACAACACCGACGCCTGCCTCGACACCTGCGTCGCGGCGTCCTGCGGCGACGGCTACGTCCAGTTCGGCGTCGAGGACTGCGACGACCACAACGACGTCGAGACCGACGCGTGCCTGAGCACCTGCGCCGCCGCGTCCTGCGGCGACAGCTACGTCTACGAGGGGGTCGAGGTCTGCGACGACGGCGTCAACGACAACTCCTACGGCGGCTGCGCCGACGACTGCGCCTCGCTCGGCCCCTACTGCGGCGACGGCGAGGTCAACGGCGACGAGGCCTGCGACGACGCCAACGACCTGATCAACGACGGCTGCCTCGGCGACTGCTCGGCCGCCGCGACCTGCCTGGTGATCAAGCAGTACGACGAGAACGCGACCGACGGCACCTACACCGTCGCGCCGCAGGGGATCGACCCCTTCGAGGTTCACTGCGACATGACGACCGACGGCGGCGGCTACACCTTCCTCAAGGTGGATCCGGGCGGCCAGTACTTCGCGGCCGACGCCGAGACCGCGTGCGACGCCTTCGGGATGAACCTCTTCATCCCGCGCAGCCTCGATCACAAGAACAGCGCCTGGGCGATCGCCAACGACGCCGGCATCGGCCCCGACGCGAGCGCCAACTACATGCGGATCCTCGGGATCTACCCCAAGCAGAACGGCGCGAGCTGCTCGGCCCAGCCGATGAACAGCGGCAACGTGAACTGCGGCTGGCACGCCAGCGACGACGGCCCCTGGTACGTCCACGCGGTCAACAACATCACCGAGCCCAACGGCGACAACAACGTGATCGGGTCGATGTACTACCAGTGGCAGGCCAACGGCGACATCCAGTGGCACAACGACATCCCGGGCAACGGCTACAGCTCGGATCGCTTCATGTGTGACTTCGGCGACAAGCAGCCGTAGCCGTAGCGACGCGCGTACGCGCGCGACGACGCCTCCCGACGCTGGCCGCCGGGGGGCGTCGACCTCTCGACCCGGCGACGGCGCTCGGCTGTGTCCCTACGACCCTGCGACCGACGCGTGGCGCTGCCCCGAGGCGCTGACCGCTGGCGACGCGCTCCTCCGCGGGGAGCCGTTCAACTTCTAGGCGAGCGGACGCCGAGACGCGCTGCTTGCTCTCACCGACGGCTCGCGGCTTCGACGGGGCTCGCAGCACGCCCGGCAATGCGGCGCTTCAGCGCTTCCGAGAGCGCCGACGATCGCGGAAGCGCCTAGCCGACGCGGTGGGTCGCGACCTCGTCGACGCGCGGGACCTTCCACTTGCCGAAGATCACGCCGTGCCCCTCCGCGCTGAGGAGCGCCGCCTGGCGCTCGATCCCCGCGGGGAATTTCTCGATGAGGGCGCCGTTCTCCCGGACCACGCGCCAGTAGGGGGTCATCGACTCGGGATCGCCGCTCCCCTCCTCAGCCGCGCCGGCGACGATGTTGAGGAAGATCCCGGTGCACAGCGGACAGGTCCGATCGGCGCCGTAGCGCTCGGCGAGGCGCTCGCGGATCTGGTCGGGCGTGATCAGCTTGCCGCGCGGGACCGTGCGGACGATCGCGTCGACGAGCAGCGGCGTCGGGATCAGCAGGGTGCCGCCGCGCGGGTCGTCCTTCACCTCGGGCTCGATCGCCTTGTGGAGCTTGTCGCCCCACGACTTCCGCCGCGAGCGGCTCGCGGGCTTCTTCGTCGCGGCG
>JAGQIT010001013.1:1790-6995 GCA_020431135.1 Myxococcales bacterium
CGCCGCCGTCTTCTTCGCCGCCGTCGCCTTCTTCACCGCCGCGCTCGTCTTCTTCGCCGTCGTCTTCTTCTTCGCCGCGCTCGTCGTCTTCTTCGCCGCCGTCTGCTTCGCCGCCGTCGTCTCCGTCTTCTTCTTCGCCGCCGTCTTCTTCTTCGCCGTCGTCTTCTTCGCCTGTGCTGCGTTCGCCATGACTACCTCCGCGGCGACGATAGGCGCGCCCGCGCGCGGCGGGCAAGATCGCGCACCGCAACCCGAGCCCGCAGAAGCTGCACAGCCCCGGCGACATGCAGACCGCCTGCGTCGCCGAGGTTGTCTGAGCCTCATCGCTACGCGCGGCGCCGGCGGCCGCGGCCGACGAAGGGCGCGACCAGGAGCAGCCAGGCCCACGGGGCGTCGCCCTCTCCGGTCGTGCAGGCGCAGCCCGACGGGTCGTCGCCGCCGGAGGTCCCCGCGCTGAGCCCGGCGCCCTCGGTGTTCGTGCTGTTGGCGACGCCGTCCGTGATCGTCAGGCTGCCGGTCGTCGCCCCGCTGTCGCCGGTCGTCGCCGCGGTCGTCCCCGCGTCGGTCGTCCCCGCGCTGTCGGTCGTCTCGCCGCCCGTCGTCTCGCCGCCCGTCGTCGTCCCGCCGCCGCCCTCGTCGTAGTAGGCGCCGCAGGCCGGATCGTCGGCGCCGAACCCCCCGGCGCGGTGGACCAGCGCGAGGCTGTAGGCGCCCGCGCCGAAGCCGAGCATCGGCGTGTTGAACTTGTAGGTGCCGTCGTTCTCGTCGAAGGTCTCGGCGACCATCAGGTAGTTGGCGAGGGCCTGATCGCGGACCCAGTCGATCAGGGCGTCGGCGCGGTCGTTCGCGCCGATCATCCGCGCGGCGATCGACCCGCGCAGGTCGGTGATCACCCACTCCGCAGAGTCGTAGTCCGAGCCCCAGGGGCTGAGGTCCTCGGCGTTCTGGTGGTCGAAGCGATCGTCGTTGCGCGACCAGCCGGGGCCGGCGGCGACCTGGAGGTGGCTGTCGAGGCCGGCCATCGTCCCCGCGGCGATCGTCCCGGCCGGGTCGAAGAGCCCCATCGACACCGCGTCCCAGACCGCCGCGTCGTAGTAGCCCTTGCCGCTGACCAGCTCCTCGTAGGTCGAGGCGATCATCCCCGAGTCGTCCGTGAGGTTCATGGCGATCGCGTCGCGGAGCTCCTCGGCCTTCTCGGCGTAGAGCGCCGCCTTGTCGGCGTCGCCGAAGCGCGCGGCGATGTCGGCGGCGTCGCACAGGCCGCGGGCCGCGGTCAGGCTGGTGTAGGCGAAGTGGCGCTCGCGGCCCTTCCAGTGGGTCTCCCAGATCGACGAGTCGGGGCGGATGAGGCCGGTCTCCGGCTCGATCAGGGCGACGAGGACGTCGGCGATCCGGCCGCTGATCACCGGCCAGTAGGTCTGCGACAGGCTCTCGTCGCCGGTCTCGCGCTCGTAGGCGTTGAGCGCCCAGAGGAAGAGGCCGAAGCCGTCGAACTCGAGGTTCGGGCCGAAGTCATTGAAGTCGGTCTCCTCGACGCCGAAGCCGTAGTAGCGGACGAGCGAGATCTGGTAGTCGGGCATGTTGTAGGCCGCGAGCTCGGACCAGTCCTTGAAGCGCCCGGCCTCCGCCTCGAGGTAGAAGCTGAGGGCGTCGCGCGACTCCTTCTTCATGCCGAGGACCGCCATCGCCACGGTCGCGTAGGCGCCGTCGCGGATCCACGCGTAGGTCCAGTTGCCCGGCGGCATGCTCGCGAGGATCGCCCCCTTGCCGTGGTGCTTGACCGTCGCCGGCAGCTCGACCGGGTTGTTGTCGGGGCCGGGGAAGCGGGTCCGGCGGACCTCGCCGTCCTGGCTCAGCCACTCGCGCAGGTAGGTCGTCTCCTCCTGGACCTGGCCCATCTTGAGCATCGCCGCCGAGTGGCGGACGAGGCGCTCCTCGTCGGCGCTCGCCCCGTCCGGGACGACGACCGAGGCCTGGAAGTCGGCCCAGGCGGCGATCTCCGCGTCGACCATCGCCTTGGCCCCCTTGCCGCCGACGGCCGCGTCGAGCCAGCCCGAGGCGGTCTCCTCCTGGAAGGGATCGGCGTGGCGAGCGAAGGCCACGCCGACCCACTGCGCCTCGCCCGGCGCGAGATCGCCGAGGTCGAACTGGTAGGCGCCGACGGTGCCGTCGACCGCGTTCATCGGCGGCGTGTTGTCCGGGAGATCGACCTTGGCGCCGCCGTCGACGATCCCCCACGGATCGGCGCCGGGGGTCGAGGCGTGGTGGGCGACGGGGGCCAGCGGCCGGGCGACGACGACCCCCGCGAAGCCGCGCTCGACGTACTCGGAGCTCTGCGGATCCCAGCTCAGCGTCTCGCCGTTGTCGCCGATGTCCATGCCGACGTCCCAGGGCGCGTTCGCGCGGCCGAAGCCGAGGTGGAAGTTGGCGATCGAGAAGCCCTGGACCCCGCTGAGGGTCTGGCCGCCGGTGTTGCGCACGCGCATCACCATGACGAAGCCGACGTGCTCCAAGGCCTTCGGCGTGAAGAAGTAGGAGGTCGCCTCGAGGTCGCCGGAGGTCTGCACCATCTCGACGATGCCGGTGCCGCCGCGCTCGCCGTCCTTCCAGCCGACGTAGCCGCTGGCGTCGAGATCGACCGGCGCCGAGGTCAGCCAGAACTGCGAGTCGGGGGCGCGGACGCCGAAGTAGGCGTCGTAGAGGAGGTCGCGGGTGTAGGCGGCGGCGAACTGCGAGCCGTCCCAGACCTCCTCGCCCTGGGCGTCGAGGAGCGGCTCCTCGGCGGCGAAGAGGTGCTCGCGGAGCTGCGTCGCCCGCTTCTGCTGGAGGTCGACGAGGAGCGCGGTGTGGCCGTTGGCGACCGGGAGCTCGAAGCGCGTCCGCTGGATCTCGGCGGCGTCGACCGTCACCGGGGCGAGGACGCCGGCCAAGACCAGGGCGCCCGCGAGGCCGCGGACAGGGGGCGCGAGGGGGGTGGAGCGCAGCGCGAACATCGGCGCCAGGGTAGCGGATCTTGGCGCCGAGGCAGGGCCGCATGACGACCCCAGCTGTCGCCGCGAGCCCCCCAGCGAGCCGGGCGGATGTCCCCATTCCTCGGGCTGCGGGGCTTGTTTGTACACAGATCCCCACGCCACGGACGCAGACCCGCGACCGGTGGCGCCAGGTCGCGCCGAGGCCCGCGGATGGCTGCTAGTCTCGGGCCCTCGCCCGGATCGCCGCGATGAACTTGGCCTCTCGTCTCTGCCCTTCCCTCCTCCTCGCCGCCCTCCCGCTCGTCGCCTGCTCCACGGGCGAGCCGATCGAGACCAGCGACGGCGAGACCTCCGCGACCACCACCGGCAGCTCGACGGTGACGCCGACCTCGGGGATGAGCGCGACGACCGGCGAGACCTCGACCACCGGCGACACCACGACCACCGGCGGCACCGACACCACCGACACCACCGCCGGTGAGACCGACACGGGGACGACGACGGGCGGCCCCGGCGACGCGCTGTGCCCGACGGAGTTCCGCTTCAAGCCGGTCGGCCCCGCCGCCAACCCGCGCGTCGCCGGCGAGTGGCATGACTTCGACCTCGCCACCGCGACCGCCCTCACCGGCCCCGACGGCGCCGGCTACTTCACGGCGACGATCGATCTCCCGCCGGGGCTCCACGCCTACAAGCTCGTCTACGACAACGGCGGCGAGGCCCAGTGGGTGCTCGACCCGCTCCAGGGGCGGCGCAAGTACGTCGGCGAGATCGAGAACTCTGGGATCAAGGTCCGCGACTGCACGCTGCCCACCTTCACCATCGGCAGCTCCGAGCCCGAGCGCCCGGCCCCCGACCAGGGGACCTACAGCGCGAGCCTGAGCTACGTCGACGGGATCGCGGGCGACGGCGCCGACCCGGACGCCTTCGAGGCGATCCTCGACGAGGAGGGCGAGACCCGGGCGCTGACCGCCGAGGAGATCACGATCACCGCCGACGGCGACGTGACGATCGATCTCAGCGGCCTCAGCGACGGCAAGTACGTCGTCCGCCTGCGCGGCGCGACCCAGGGCGGGGCGCTCGGCGAGCCCGTCCGCCTGGTCTTCTGGATCGAGGCCGAGCCCTTCACCTGGAACGGCGCGCTCGTCTACATGGTCCTCACCGATCGCTTCCGCGACGGCGACCCCGGCAACAACAACGGGCCGACGCCGATGGCCGATCCGCGCGGCGACTGGCACGGCGGCGACCTCGTCGGCCTGCGCCAGGCGATCGCCGACGGCACCCTCGACGAGCTCGGCGTCCGCGCGATCTGGCTGACCCCCTTCCAGACCAACCCGGCCGACGCCTACGTCGCCGCCGACGGCCTCCACTACGTCACCGGCTACCACGGCTACTGGCCGATCGCCCCGCGCCAGGTCGACCCGCGCCTCGGCGGCGAGGATGCCCTAAGAGCCATGGTCAAAGAGGCGCACGCGCACGGGATCCGCATCCTCCAGGACTACGTGATCAACCACGTCCACGAGGAGCACCAGTACATGAAGGACCACCCCGAGTGGTTCCGCACCGGCTGCGTCTGCGGCACCGACAACTGCGACTGGACCGGCCACGCCCTCGACTGCATGTTCGCCGCCTACCTCCCGGACATCAACCACACGGTGCCGGAGGCCAACGCGGCCTTCGTCGACGACGCCGTCTGGTGGCTCGACAGCTTCAACCTCGACGGCCTCCGCGTCGACGCCGTCAAGCACGTCGAGGAGGTCGCCACCCGCAACCTCTCGGTCGAGGTCCAGGAGACCTTCGAGGGCGCCGGCACCGAGTACTTCCAGATGGGCGAGACGGCGATGGGCTGGAGCGACTGCGCCGACCCGTGCAACGACGAGAACTACGGGACGATCGCCAAGTACATCGGCCCCTACGGCCTCGACGGCCAGTTCGACTTCGTCCTCTACCACGGCGTCAGCTACCGGACCTTCGCCCACGGCGACAAGGGCCTCCTCCACGCCGACTACTGGGTGCAGCACGGCCTCGAGAAGTGGCCGGAGGACGCGGTGATGACCCCCTACATCGGCTCGCACGACACGCCGCGCTTCGTCACCCTCGCCGACTACCGCGGCCAGGACGCGGAGCACGACAAGGGCGTCCCGGGCAACCAGTGGGACAACACGGCGGTCGCCCCGAGCGACCCCGAGCCCTACGATCGCGTCCGCGTCGGCATGGCCTGGCTCTTGGGTCTGCC
>JAGQIT010001014.1 GCA_020431135.1 Myxococcales bacterium
CGGTGTCGGCGCGGCGCTCGGCGATCTCCGCGAGGTCGCCCAGCGTCGCTATGAAGAGCGGGCTGCGGCTGCCGGTCGCCGCCTCGGTGATCGTCAGGGCGCGGCTGTAGGCGGCGTGCGAGCCGTCGAGGTCGCCCTCGTCGCGCATGAGATCACCGAGGGCGATCAGGGCGTGCGCGAGGTTCGGGTGATCGGGGCCGAGGGCCCGCTCCTCGAGCTCGAGGGAGCGCTGGAGGTGCTCGCGGGCGGCCGCGTGCGCGCCCTGGGTGGCGAGGGTGATGCCGATGTTCGCGAGGTGCGACGCGAGCTCGGGGTGGTCGGCGCCGAGGCGGGCCTCGTCGAGGGCGAGGGCGCGGCGGAAGAGGTCGAGGGCGCCCTCGTGATCGCCGAGGCTCGCCCGCGCGGCGCCGAGGTTGGCGAGGACGTGCGAGGTCTCCGGGTGATCGAGGCCGAGCTCCGCCTCGGCGATCGCCTGCGCGCGGGCGTAGTAGCTGGCGGCCGTCGCCGCGTCGCCGGCGACGAAGTGGGCGTTGCCGAGGCCGATGAGGGCGGGGAGGATCCGGTGGTCGCTGGCGCCGAAGAGGAGCTCGTCGAGCTCGACCGCGCGGCGGAGGTCGCGGATCGCCGCCTCGAAGTCGTTCTTGCGGTAGGACGCGCTGCCGAAGGCCCAGAGGAGGCGGCTGTGCGCGCGCGTCTCGGGGCCGAGGCGGGCGACCACGGCGTCGGCGTGCTCGCGCCAGGCGAGCGCCTCGTCGTAGCGCCCGAGGTGCTCGGCGGTGATGTAGACGAGCGAGGCCATCGCCGCGGCCAGGCGCTCGTCGTCACGCGCGACGTCGGCGGTCCACAGCGCCGCGCGGAGGACCTTCGCGGCCTCGTCGTGGCGGCCGGCGTCGGCGAGGAGGCGGCCGTGGGCGACGCCGGCGCGGGCGAGGAGCGAGCGGTCGCCGAGCTCCTCGGCGCGCGGGAGAACGGCCTCGGTGATCACGAGGCCCTCGGCCGCGCGATCGATCCGCTCGGCGAGCTCCGCCGCCTCGAGGCGCTCGCTGAGGTGCTGGAGCTCCGCCTCGGTCGCCGGGGCGCGCGGCGTGAAGGGGACGCTGCCCGATCGCTTGCAGGCGGCGATCGAGGGCAGCGCGTCGGCGGCCATCACCGCCCCCTCGAGGAGATCGACGTCGGGCGCCTCGAGGAGGCCGAGGAGCGCGGTGAAGCTGGCGAGGCCGCGATCGAGGCAGGCCTCCTCGAGCTCGAGGCGCTGCGGCGAGCGGGCGCCGCGGCGCGTCGCCTCACACAGGGAGGCGCGGGCCGTCGACCAGTCCGCCGCGTAGCTGTCGAGGCGCGGCTCGAGGCGCGTCCAGGTGTCGTCGGCGAAGCTTATCCCGGTGCCCGCGAAGACCTCCGCGAGGTGGGCGCGGCGGGCCGGCGTCCACACATCCGACAGCGCCGCCGCGGCCTCGCAGCTCGGCGTCCGCTCGTGGGCGACCTCGATCGCCGTCAGGGCCGTGACGCCGGCGAACGCGGCGGCGAAGAGCTGACGTCGACGCCGGCGCTGGTGGGCGCGCGCGAGGTCGCCGAGGAGGGCGTCCATCGTCGCGTAGCGCTCGAGCGGATCGGGGGCGAGGCCGCGAAGGACGATCTTCCGCAGCCACCGCGGCGCGTCGCTGCTGCGCGGGAAGGTCGGCGGCGCCGCGCCCTCGAGCTCCGCGCGGCGCTCGCTCAGGGTCTTGCCGGCGTGCGGGCGGCGGCCGCAGAGCGCCTCGTAGAGGGCGACGGAGAAGGCGAAGACGTCCGAGCGGATCCCCGCGCTGCCGCCGAGGATCAGCTCGGGCGCCATGTAGGCCGGGGTGCC
>JAGQIT010001015.1 GCA_020431135.1 Myxococcales bacterium
CAACCTCCTGCACGACGCGCTCGGCCTCGGCGAGGATCGACCGCCGGGGGCGGGCGGCCTCGCGCTCCGTCCGGACGGCGCCGACCTCCCGTACTTCCTGCGCGCCTACTGGTCGTGGAAGCGGCGCCTCCCCTTCGCCTTCCGCGTGTGCTCGCGCGGCACGGCGGGCGCCGCCCCGCGCTGCAAGGAGCCGCGCTCCAACCTCAGCGCCGCCTACGGCGAGGCCGGTCGCGGCGACGAACTGACGCGGATCCAGCGCTTCTTCGCCAAGACGATCACCCTCGGCGTGCACAGCGGCAACGCGCTCACGGCCCACGGCGACTCCGCGAGCGACCTCTACCCGATCCGCATCGATCGCGAGTCGCTGCGGCCGGGGGTCATCTTCGCCGATCCCTACGGGCACGCGTTGGTTCTCAGCGAGCTCCGCCGCGACGGGGAGGGCGAGGCCGCCGCGCTGCTCGCGGTCGACGGCCAGGCCGACGGGGCGATCGACCTCAAGCCCTTCTCGGAGGGGACCTTCCTGTGGCGCTCGGAGGGGCCGCAGGGGGGCGCGGGCTTCAAGCACTTCCGTCCGGCCCTAGCCTACGGTGACGGCGTCGTCCAGGTCGCGGACGACGAACTCGGCGCCCTCGCGGGGCGCGACGATCTCTGGCGCGGCTACGCGGAGCTCGAGGCCGAGGCCTTCTATGACGCCGTCCGCGAGGTCTTCGATCCGCCGCCCTGGGATCCGCAGCCGCAGCTCCGCCACGCCGTCGACGCCCTCGCGGAGCTCGTCCGCGCCCGCGTCGACGCGGTCGAGCGGGCGACCGCGGCCGCCGCGGGGCGTCGCCGGCCGGTCGGGATGCCGCGGGGGGCGGGGCTCTTCGAGGGCACCGGATCCTGGCAGAACCTGTCGACGCCGGCGCGGGACCTCCGGCTCCTGATGGCGATCGACGTCGTCCTCGGGGTCGCGCCCCGGGTCCGCGAGCGCCCCGATCGCTTCGTCCTCCGCGGCGACGTCGACGCGGCGGTCGGCGCCCTCAAACGCGACCTCGACGCGCTCCTCCGCGAGCCCGCCTACAGCGTCGCCTACACGCGCAGCGACGGCAGCGAGTGGACCCTGACGCTCGCCGACATCGTCGAGCGCAGCGTCGCGCTCGAGCGGGCCTACAACCCCAACGACTGCCCTGAGATCCGCTGGGGCGCGCCGCCCGAGAGCGAGGAGGCGGCGACCTGCGATCGCCGGGCGCCGGCGGAGCAGCGCGCCCGCATGGAGCGCTACAGGGGCTGGTTCCACGAGCGCCGGTTCCCGGCCCGCGGCAGCAAGGCGCCCTAGGCGAACGTCGCGCGCGCCTCGTGTGCCCTCCTGCCACGGGCTCCTCGTGCGCTCCGCCCGAGCCCGCAGCAAGGCTCCGTGCAGCGAGCTCTCACGTCTGCCGAGGGGGAGCTGGGCACTCGCCCCGCTCGTCACAGCTCGTAGGCGTCGAGGATGACGACCTGCTCGAGGGGCACGTCGTTTTGGTTGACGGCGACCGCCCCGATCGCGTCGACGACCTCGATCCCCTCGACCACCTGGCCGAAGACCGCGTAGCCCGGCGGGTCGTCGAGGAAGAGGTTGTCGACGAGGTTGATGTAGAACTGCGAGGTCGCCGAGTCGGGGTTGTTGGTCCGGGCCATGGCGATCGAGCCGCGGATGTTCGTCAGGCCGTTGCCGGACTCGTTGACGATCGCCGGCATGGTCGGCTTCTGGCTCATGTTCTCGCGCAGGCCGCCGCCCTGGATCACGAAGTCGGCGACGACGCGGTGGAAGAGCGTCGCGCCGTCGCCGTCGTCGCCGTCGTAGAAGCCGGCGTCGACGTAGGCGAGGAAGTTGTCGGTGGTGATCGGCGCGAGCTCGGCGTCGAGCTCGATGGTGATGTCGCCGAGGCTCGTCTCGAGGACGACGAGCGGATGGAGCGGGTCGCCGGTGGTCGACGTCGTCGAGTCGGTGGTGGTGGTGGTCGTCGGATCGGCGGTGGTGGTCGTCGAGCCGGTCGTCGTCGGGTCGGTCGTCGAGGTCGAGGTCGACGCGGTCGCCGTCGTGGTCTCCCCCTCGGTCGAGCCCGAGGAGGTCGAGCCCGAGGCCGACGTGCTGGTCCCAGAGGCGGAGGTCGTCGTTGTCGTCGCTGTCGCGCCGGTGGTCTCGGTGTCGCCGGTGTCATCTCCCGCGCAGGCGACGAGCGTGACGGGGAGGGCGATGCCGAGGAGGGCGAGGCGCAGGTTCGCCGGGCGAAGGGCAAGGAACATGGACATCTGCGGATAGTCGCACAGCCCATCGGCCAGGTCGATGCGCCCTGCGGCTCCCGTGAGTTCGCGGCGCACCCGCCTCGGCGCGGCTGTGGCATCCTCGCGCCGATGCCTGCGCAGCGCTTTCGCGATCACGTGGTTTGGATCACCGGCGGCGGATCTGGGCTCGGCCGCGCCCTCGCGGTGGAGTTCGCCCGTCAGGGGGCCGACGTCGCCGTCTCTGGGCGGCGGGCCGATCGCCTGGCCGAGGTCGTCGCGGCGGTCGAAGCAGAGGGGCGGCGCGGCCTCGCGGTCGCCTGCGACGTCACTGACGACGACGAGGTCGCGGCCGCCGTCGCGGCGGTGATCGAGGGCTTCGGCAAGCTCGACGTCGCCGTCGCCAACGCCGGCTTCGCCGTCGCCGGGAAGATCGAGGTCCTGCCGATCGACGCCTGGCGCCGGCAGTTCGAGACCAACGTCTTCGGCCTCGTGTCGACGATCCGCCACGCCCTCCCGGCCCTGCGCGCGACCGGCGGGCGGATGGCGCTCGTCGCCTCGGTCGCCGGCATGCTGGCGACGCCGAAGACCGGCGCCTACTCGGCGTCGAAGTACGCCGTGCGGGCGATCGGCCAGACCCTGGCGATGGAGCTCCACGGCAGCGGCGTGAGCTGCACGACGATCCACCCAGGCTTCGTCGCCTCGGAGATCGCCCAGGTCGACAACGACGGCCGCTTCGACGCCAGCCGCAGGGATCCGCGGCCGAACAAGCTGATGTGGAGCGCCGAGGCGGCGGCGCGGGTGATGACGCGGGCGATCGCCAAGCGCCGGCGCGAGTACACCTTCACCGGCCACGGCAAGCTCGGCGGCTTCCTCGGCCGGCACGCGCCGGGGCTCGTCCACCTGCTGATGCGCCGCGGCTAGCCGCGGCTCACTGGCTCTTGCAGAACGCGAAGTCGTCGTAGCGGGCGACGTCGGGGAGCCCCTTGCCGCCGGAGTAGCCCCACACGCGGATCCACGCCAGCGACTTGTTGGCCGCGAGGTTGCCGAGGATGTTGTGCTCCTGCCAGCCGTCGAGCTGGTTGGCGCCGAAGAAGGTGCTCCCGGTCGTGTTGTCGGAGTAGCCCCACTGCACCGACATCGCCGGCGAGTCGGCGGCGTCGTGCCAGGTCCAGAAGGTCGCTGAGGACAGGTCGCTGACCGGCGTCGGCGCGAAGTCCTGGTGGACGTGGATGTTGCCGGTCGTCTGCGCGGCCCACTGCCCGCCGTGGGCCATGTCGCTGATCACCGGCGCGCCGTTGCTGGTCCACGGCATCACCGAGCCGGTCTCGAAGTCGTAGTTGACGAGGACGCTCTCGGTGCCGCCGGGGCACAGGTTGTCGGGCTCGACCTTGCACTCGCCGTCGCAGCCGTCGCCGTCGTCCAGGTTGCCGTCGTCGCACTCCTCGCCGAGCCCCCCCTGGAGGACGCCGTCGCCGCACGACTCGACGGCGCAGGCGGAGCTGCAGCCGTC
>JAGQIT010001016.1 GCA_020431135.1 Myxococcales bacterium
CCTCGCTCGTCAGGCGCTCGACGTCGTCGAGGCCGATCACGAGGCCGGTCGCTGGGGCGTCGACGCCGTAGCGCCGCAGGAGGCCGTCGTAGCGTCCGCCGCGGAGGAGCGGCCGCGGCGACCCGGGCGCCCAGACGCGCAGGCGCAGGCCGGAGTAGTAGTCGTGTCCGCGGATCTCGCCGAGGTCGATCGACAGGCGCTCGAGGACCGCCGGAGCGACCCCGCGGACGGCGTCGACGACCGCGGCGATCTCGTCGAGGGAGCGGCGCGCGGCCGCGCCGAGCACCGCCCGCGCGCGGTCGATGACGTCGACGCTGCCGTGGAGGCTGGCGAGGGCGCGCAGCTCCGCCCGGGCCGCGTCCGAGGCCCCGGCCTCGCCGAGGATCGCGTCGAGCCCCGCGAGATCCTTGCGGGCGAGGCGGGTGATCAGCGGCCGCCGCAGCGCGTCGCCGATCTCGAGGTCGTCGAGGACCGAGCGGGCGACGCCGACGTGGGCGAGATCGAAGACCGCACCGGCGACGCCGCAGCGATCGAGCACCGCGTCCGCGAGGGCGACGAGCTCGGCGTCGCCGGCCGCCGTCCGATCGCCGATCAGCTCGACGCCGACCTGGTGCTCCTCCGCCGCCTCATCGGCGGCCGCCGGCTTGCGGATCACGTCGGCCGCGTAGGCCAGGCGGATGAGCTCGCCGGCCTCGAGGCGATCGCGGAGGCGCTGGGCGACGAGGCGGGCGATCTGCGGGGTGACGTCGCTGCGCAGGACCTCGACCTCTTCGGCGCCGGGGGCGATGAAGCGGAGGCAGCGCTGGCGCTCGGCCTCGGTGAGGCCGCGGCCGAAGACCTCGAAGTACTCGACGGCCGGGGTCGCCACCGGCGCGTAGCCCCAGGCCTCGAAGACCGCGAGCGCGCGCTCCTGGAGCCGTCGACGCCGCCGGAGCACCGGCGGCAGGAGATCACGGGCTCCGGGGGGGAGCGGCGCGAAGGTCGGCCGCGCGCTCATCTTCTACTTGCCGCGGCGGAGGTCGCGAAAGACCAGCCCCGTGGGGATCTTCGGGAAGAAGAAGGTGCTCTTCTGCGGCATCACCTCGCCGCTGTCGCAGACCGCGACGACGTCGGCGACCGGCGTCGCGTTGGTGAAGCAGACGAGCTGGGTGTCCCCCACCCCCTCGCCGCGCGCGACGGCGAGCGCCTTCTCGGTCGACTTGTAGTAGTGGAGGTTGCGCTTCGACGCCTGGGCCTCGCGGGTGATCCCGAGGCCGCGGTCGAGGATGAGCTCGTGGAGGAGGACGAGGTCGAGGCGCTGGAGCGCCGCCGGCAGGTCGCCGAGCCCCGCCGCCGCCGGATCAAAGCCTGGCTTGAGGGTCAGGATGTCGACGACCCCCGAGCCGGGGATCGTCAGGCCGAAGGCGGCGCCGCTCTTGCCGGCCTCGACGAGTCGCGCCCGCAGGGCCAGGGCGTCGCCCGGCAGCGCCTCGCGGGTGACGTCGAAGATCTCCGAGATCGTCGACAGCGCCCCCTGAAGGTCGAAGTTCTCGACGCCGTGGACCAGGCGGTGGGTCGGCAGGACGACGAGCCCCGGGTCGTCGAGGTTCGACAGGTAGATCATCCCGAAGCGCGCGCCGTCGCCGAGGCCCTGGGCCTCGAGCTCGTCCCGGAAGGCGCACATCGTCTCGTAGCGGTGATGCCCGTCGGCGATGTAGATGTTGCGATCCGCGAGGAGGTCGACGACCGCGGCGACCGCGGTCTCGTCGGCGACGCGGTAGAGGGTGTGGCCGATCCCCTCGAGCTCGGCCTCGAGCACCGGCGCGCCGAGCCGGGGCTCGACCGCCGCCTCCCAGCGCCGCTCGGGATCGGAGAAGAGGCCGAAGACCAGCTCCAGGTGGGCCTGGCAGGCGCGCATCAGCTTGAGGCGATCCTCCTTCGGCCCCGAGAGCGTGCGCTCGTGCGGGAGCACCGGGCCCTTGCCGAAGCGGGTCAGCTCGATGAGCGCGACGAAGCCCTTACGGGTGTAGCGCTCGCCCTCCGACTCGAACGTCTGATGGTAGACGTAGATCCCCGGCTCGGGGTCGCGGAGCAGCGCCTCCTTCTTGAGGGCCTCGAAGTGGGCCGCGCCGGCGGCGTACTTGGCGTCGCCCTCGCCCTCCGGGAGGATCACGTGGATGCAGTTGTGGGGCGACCGGGCGCCGATCTCCGCCCTGCCCTCGTCGTCGACGACGTCGTAGGGCGGAGCGAGGAGCGCGCTCGCGTCGCCAGCGCGCTCGAGGTCGTAGCGGAGGCCGCGGAACGGACGGATCAACGCCATCGCAGGCCTCATACCGCGCACCGGGGCCGATCGTCCACCATAGAGCGCCGACCCGCAGCGCCGGCGGCTCAGCGCGCGGAGCCGAGGGCGCGGCCGCCGATATCGCGCCGCAGCTGCATGCCATCGAACGCGATCTCATCGCAGGCGCGGTAGGCCCGGTCGATCGCCTGGCGCAGATCGTCGCCGCGAGCGCAGACCCCCAGCACCCGGCCGCCGGCCGTCTCCCAGCCGCCGTCCTCGCCGCGCCGCGTGCCGGCGTGAAAGACCTTGAGCTCGCGCTCGTCGGCGAGGGCCTCGAGGCCGCGGATCGCGGAGCCCTTGGTGCTCGTGCGCGGGTAGCCGGCCGACGCGAGAACGACGGTCGCCGCCGGCCGCCCGCGGATCACCCCGGGCGTCAACCGGCCCTCGGCGGCGGCGAGGAGGTGCGGGACGACCGGGACCTCGGCGCCGAAGAGCAGCGGCTGCGCCTCGGGATCGCCGAAGCGGCAGTTGTACTCGATGACCCGCGGGATCCCCTCGGCGTCGATCATCAGCCCGACGAAGAGGACCCCGACGAAGGGCGTCCCCTCCTCGCGCAGGCCGGCGAGGGTCGGCTCGACGATGGTCGACATCACGCGCTCGTGGACCGCGGCGTCGACGATCGGCGCCGGGCAGTAGGCCCCCATGCCGCCGGTGTTCGGGCCCAGGTCCCCGTCGCCGAGGCGCTTGTGATCCTGGGCGGCGACGAAGGTCCGCGCCCGCTCGCCGTCGGTGAGCACGAAGAAGGAGGCCTCCTCTCCGGCGAGGCGCTCCTCGAGCACGACCGTCGCCCCCGACTCGCCGAAGAGCTGGCCCTCCATGCAGGCGCGCAGCGCCTCCTCGGCCTCGGCGAGGGTGTCGGCGACCGTCACCCCCTTGCCCGCCGCGAGACCGCTGGCCTTGACCACCGGCGGCGCCTCGAACCACTCGAGGGCGCGCAGGCCCTCCTCGAGGGTGGAGACCGTCCGCGACTCGGCGGTCGGGATCCGGTGGCGGCGCATGAACGCCTTGGCCTCGGCCTTCGAGCCCTCGAGGCGCGCGGCCGCGGCCGAGGGCCCGAGCGTCGCGATCCCGGCGCCGCGCAGGCGATCGGCGAGGCCGGCGACCAGCGGCTGCTCGGGGCCGATGATCACGAGATCGATCGCCTTGCCGACCGCGTAGGTCAGCAGGCGATCGTGCTCGTCGACGCCGATGTCGACGCAGGTCGCGTCCTCGGCGATCCCGGCGCTCCCCGGGGCGACGCGGACGTCGTGCCCCTCGATGGCGCAGCGCCAGGCGAGGGCGTGCTCTCGGCCGCCGCCGCCGACGATGAGGATCCGCAGGGTCGCCGAGCTCATGGTGTGGGGTCCTCCGTCCGAGGCGGCCTAGTGGCGGAAGTGCCGCTCGCCGGTGAATACCATAGCGATGTCGTGCTCGTCCGCGGCGGCGATCGA
>JAGQIT010001017.1 GCA_020431135.1 Myxococcales bacterium
CGGCCTGCGACTGGCCGAGGAGCTCGAGGTCGCGCGAGGTCGAGCGCCGGCGGATGACGGTCTTGTCGCCGAGGCTGAGGGTCTCGGCGATCACCTGCGCCGGGCGCTCGCTGTTGACCTCGGCCTGGATGCGGTCGACGTTGCGCTGGACCCCCATGCTGACGAGCTCCGGGAGGTCGCCGGAGGGCCGCGTCGGCAGGCGGCGGAAGACGCCGACGGAGCGCCCCTCGCGGTCACCCGGGAGGACGTAGGCGTGCATGCCGTGGCGGCGCGCGAGGGTCCGCAGCGCCTCGATCGCCGTGCCCTGCTGGACGCCGGCGGGCGGGCGGTCGCCCTGGGCCGCCGGCGTGTCCTCGACGTCGGTGTCGTGGATCTCCGCGCAGTCGTCGTAGATCGCCCGGGCGATCGCCGAGTCGCGGCTCTCCTCGAAGACCGCGGGGGCGGCGCGGCGGTTGAGGTAGACGCTGTCGTCGCGGACGGTGAGGGTCAGCGACGACTGACCTGGCTCCGAGGACAGATCCGAGGCGCGGATGACCACGGGCCCGTCGATCAGCGGCGTGAAGTCGTCGTTGCCGAGGCGCAGCTCGATCCGCACGCGGGTGAAGTCCTCGGCGTAGCGGTCGCCCTCGCGCCAATTGCCGCGCTCGTCGGCGCAGATGGCGATCTGCATGCGGGCCTCCCAGGCGGCGTCGAGCTCCTGGTCGACGACGATCGACGCGATCGCCGCGAGCTCGTCGGAGCTGGCGGCCTCGCCGTCGAAGTAGACCCTGTAGTCGACACGCATGGGGGAGGTTCTTCGTGGAGAGAGGGGGCTAGCTCTTCGGCAGGTCGATCTCGCGGCCGAGCTCGGCGACCAGCGCAGCGCCGTCGACCTCGCTGTTGGCGTCGGCGATCCGCCAGTGGGCCGTCGCGTCGCCGAGTTGGCGGTGGGCGAGGAGGTCGAGGCGGTCGCCGTCGCGGACGGCGTAGGCCTCGCTGTCGGCGTCGGCCCGCGGGATCCGCCGGAGCTTGACGGCCGTCACCGTGCGCCCGTCGGCGAGCTTGACCTCGACCGTCGGCGTCTTGGCGTAGCGTGAGTTCTTGGCGAAGGCCATCGGCGGGCTCCTGATCCTAGAAGGTGATCATCTCGGCGGCGTTGGCCACGGTGTTGGCGAGGTTCACCGTCGCCAGCGCCTCCTTGGCGGACTGCGAGTAGGTGTAGGCGCCGTGGGCGACGTGATCGGCCGAGCAGTGCTCGGGGGCGATGACCGTCAGGCCCATGGCGACCTCGGCCTGGATCGGGTTGAGGAGGCGGTCGTAGAGGACCTCGGTGATCTTCATCTGGTGGATGAAGACCGGGAGCACGCGCGTCGGGCCCCAGACGAAGAGGAGCCGCGGGTAGCGCTCGCGCGGGATCGGCTGGCTCGCGTCGCTGCCGCGGCGGCCGGCGATCGCGTCGCCGATCGCGTCGATAGCCATGCCGAGGAGCGAGCCCTCGCCGCTCGGCCGGACCATCAGCTCGAGGGCGGCGAGCTCCGGGCCGACGCCGAAGGCCCGGGCGACCGGGGAGTCGTCGGCGAGGCGATCGGAGGCATCGAACTTCGCCGTGAAGGTGATCTTCTCGGTCGGCACGTCGCCGACTTGGTTGGTCTCGCGCGCGCCCGCGCCGGTCGGCCGCGACGGGATCTCGAGGGTGCGGACGAGCTGGTCGGGGTTGTACTGGAAGAGCAGGACGTTCGGCAGCGGCCCGAGGAAGTCGCTGGCGTACTCGATGAGGGCGCCCTTGAGCAGCAGCGGCATCACGCACCTCCTTCGCCGCGCGGCGGGGTCGGGTCAGCAGGGGCCCCGCGCTTGTTGAGGGCCGCAGCGACGGCCGACGCGGCGCCGGCGGCAGCCTCGCGCGGGCTGAAGCGGCCGGCGTCGATGACCTCGACGTGGCGCGGCGCCGCTGCTTCGGCGCCCGTGCCTGGGGAGCTGGATGACGGCGCCTCGGCGGCGACGCGGGCGGCGATCGCCTCGCTCACCGCCCGCGCGAGCGCCCGCGGGTCGGCGACCTCGCCGCGGATCCGCAGGTCGACGCGGTCGATGTTGATCCGTCGCTTCACCGCCGTACCTCCCCGTCTTGCCCGTCTTGCCCCTGCTGCGCGCGCGCCTCGGCGGCCGCGACGACGCCGGCGAAGGGGCCGAAGATCGCCGGGCTGAGGGCGCGGCCGAGCTTGTCGAGCTCGCGCCAGAGGGCGACGATCAGGTGGTCCATCGTCAGCGCCGGCGGCCCGCCCTCGGCGGCGCTCTGCAGGCACGCGGAGATCGCCGCGGCGCGGATCGTCCCGCCGCTCAGCTCGAAGCGCTTGGCGAGGAAGCCGAGGTCGAGGCCGCGGCGGTCGAGCACGGGCGGCAGCACCCGCTCCCAGATCCGCCGGCGCTCGTCGGCGCCCGGCATCGGGAAGTCGATGATCACGCGGAGGCGGCGGAGGAACGCGGGGTCGAGGTCCTCCTTGCGGTTGGTCGCCAGGATCATCAGGCCGCGGGCCCGCTCCATGCGCGCGAGGAGGTAGGAGACCTCGAGGTTGGCGTAGCGGTCGTGGGCGTCGCGCACCTCGGTGCGCTTGCCGAAGATCGCGTCGGCCTCGTCGAAGAAGAGGACGAGGTCGCGGGCCTCGGCGGCGACGAAGACCTCGCGGAGGTTCTTCTCGGTCTCGCCGATGTACTTCGAGACGACCTGCGAGAGGTCGATGCGGTAGAGCGGCAGGCCGAGGTCGGCGGCGAGGCACTCGGCGGCCATCGTCTTGCCGGTGCCGGGCGGGCCGGCGAAGAGGGCGGAGAGCCCCGGCTCGCCGAGGGCGCGGCCGAGCCCCCAGGCGCCGTAGGCCCGCGGCAGGGCGGCGACGGCCCGGCGCAGCTCGACGATCTGCGCGGCCTGCTTCCCCGGGAGGACGAGGTCGCCGAGGGCGAAGCGCGGCTCGACGCGCTCGGCGAGGCCGCTGGCGTCGA
>JAGQIT010001018.1 GCA_020431135.1 Myxococcales bacterium
CCCTCGCGGGGACCTCTCCTTTCGCGCGTCCCGGGGCCGCGAGGCGCTCTGAGGCGCGTGTCCGTCGGCGATCTCCTCGTAGTCGAGATCAAAGGCGACGCGGAGGACATAAGCGACGCGCTGCTCCGGGGTCAGGCGCTCGAGAATCGTCATGAAGCCGAAGGTCAGGTCGACGACGGGCTGTGGACAGCCCCGGTCGCCGCCCCTACTGGCAGGGGAGGTGGACGTCGACGACCTCGCCGCTGCGCAGCGCCCCGAGCTCGTCGCGGAACTCGAAGCCCGCGCGCTCGACCCCGCAGTTGCCGCGCTCGTCGCAGTCGTAGCTCCGGCTGTAGCCGAGGTCGATGGCGACGAGCTCCGCGGACGCGACCGGGACGAGCTCGTCGAGGGTGCCGCGGCGGTTGCTGTCGTGATCGGACCAGAGCACGAGCTCGTGGAAGATCGGGTCGGCGGCGGTGATCCTGCCGTCGAGGTCGACGTCGAACTCCGCGAGCGCCTCGAAGCCGTGCCCGGCGCGCAGGCCCGTGCTCATGATCGTCCCGCTGCCGAAGAGCTCGCGGCCGCTGTCGATGACCCCGTCGCCGTCACGGTCGAGGGCCAGCCACGGCGCCGCCGGCCAGTCGGTGCTCAGGCACGCCCCGAGCCCGCTGATGTCGAAGTCCGCGGCGCCGGCGTTCTCGAAGCGGATCGGCCCGCCGTCGAAGTTGACGACGAGCGGCGTCCAGCAGCACGGGTCGTTGGTGCCGCAGCAGGGATCGTCGCTCACCCACTCGTCGACCTGGAGAACGCCGTCGATGAGCGCGCAGTAGAGGCCCTGGCACTCGCCCTCCTCGAAGACGTCGTCGGGCGTGCAGGCGTGCTCGACGGCGCACTCCGTCCAGATCTCGGCGCCCCACTGGACGACGCAGAGCGAGGTGCCGCTCTCGCCTCCCTCGGTCGTGCAGGCCGTCTCGTGCTCGCCCTCGCAGTAGAAGAGGGGCTCGGGCGCCTCGCCCCAGACCTGCGCGGCGGTCCAGGCGTCGGCGATCTCGTCGGGGCTCATGCCCTCGAGGAGGAAGCCGCAGTCGTCGCCGCCGGAGTCCGAGGTCGCGCCGCCGCCGTCCGTGTCCGTGTCCGTGTCCGTGTCGCCGCCGACCGTCGTCGTCGAGCCGCCGTCCGTGTCCGTGCCGCCCCCCTCCGTGTCCGCGCTGTCGCTGTCGGAGCCGCCCTCGCTGGTCGAGCTCGCGTCGCTGTCCGAGCTCTCTGAGCTGTCCTCCGAGTCCCCCACCGACGCGGTGCCGACCGGATCGGGGCTCCCCTTGTCGCAGGCGGCGGTGAGGCCGAGGAGGAGGCAGAGCGCGAGGGGAGCGGAGGCGATCGAGCAGGTCACGGCCCTGGTGTGAAGCACGCGGCGTGCCAACCTCGCGGGCTGCGAGAACCTGGGCTCGCGCGCATCCGCCGGCTCGCCGGCGGCGCCTCGAGCTTCGCCGGAGGAGCATCGTTCCCGGGGTCGGAGGGGGGCCGAGGGTCGGTCGCCCAGCGCCAGGTGAGCGGCGCTCGCAGAGGCGTCGGGAGGGGCGGCCGCGGGGCGCACCGCGACGCAAATGTCAGCCATCCCTGACATGCGCGGCTCCTTCGAACAGGGCGATCCGCGCGGCGTTCGCTCGATATCGACCGCGCGTCGCTAGCCGGGGCTCGACGGGCTCGGCGGGTCCGTTCACCGCCTGCCCGAGCCGTCTCGCGTCACGCCGGGGTCGAACGCCGCGACCACACCTCGCCGAGATCCACGAGGCCGCGCCCGCCGGGGCGTACACGCCCGCCGGGCCGGCTCTCGCGGACCCCTAGCGCGGCTTCGCGTCGCGCCGGGGTCGACCGCCGCGGCTACTCCTCGCTGAGATCCGCGAGGCCGATCCCGCCGAGGTGGGCCGACGCCGTCGCCTCGCCGTGGCCGAGGAGCACGAGGCCGAAGGGCTCGGCGCTGGTCGCCTCGTGGTGCCCGGCCGCGACCGGGACGACGGCGATCTCGTGGCCGCCGACGGCGATCTCGAAGCCGTCGACCGGCGCCCCGTCGATCATCACCGCGGCGCCGCCGAGCGGGCGCGTCACCCAGGCGACGTGGGCGTCCTGCTCCGCCGGGGTGGCGAAGGCGTAGCGCGCCCGCTGCTGCTCGACCGCCGGCGCCTGGACCATCGCCGGGTCGCCGATCCCGCCCGCCTTGCCGGCGCTGCGCAGGTAGTAGACCGGCATGAAGGGGCCGTCGCCCGTGAACACCGCGGCGCCCTCGAGCTCGAGCTCGACCCACTCGCCGCGCTCGCCGAGGGTGATCGGCGCGGGCGCCTTGTCGGCGCCGGTGACCGCGACGTCGACCGTCACCCCGTCGGCGCCGGCGTAGATCCGCCAGACGCCGGCGCCGTCCTGCCACGCCGGCGCCGGGCCGCCGACGTAGCTGCGCCCCCAGGTGGCGACCGGCAGCAGCGGCTCGTAGAGGTGGTCGCACTCCGGGACGTCGGCCGGGACCTGGGCGCAGCGGCTGCCGCCGACCACGGCGATCGGCTTGTCGGCGGCGATCAGGGTGCCCGAGAGGTCGCGCAGCAGCGGCTCCGGCTGGGCCTTGGCCGAGGCGCCGATCCGCAGGGTGTCGCCGCGGTGGAGGGTGAGCTCGCCGGTCTCGCCGGGGCCGACCATCGGGATCGGCAGGCCGCTGCCGGCGGTCGTCGTCGGCGGCGTCCACTGGACGTGGGTGTAGTCGTCGACCGCGACGATCGTGAAGTAGCTCGGCTCGTGGAGCGCCGGGTACGAGGGGACGATGTACTCGAGGCCGAGGGCGTGGTCCGGGAGGAGGAGGCCGCTGTCGCTCGACGGGAGCTGCAGCGGCGCCTGCTGGTGGACGATCACCGGCATGTCGCTGACCACCCGGTGCGAGCCGCCG
The DNA here is from genome assembly GCA_020431135.1 of Myxococcales bacterium. Classification (GTDB taxonomy): domain Bacteria; phylum Myxococcota_A; class Polyangia; order Nannocystales; family Nannocystaceae; genus JADJRG01. The sequence goes on from JAGQIT010001018.1 coordinate 2,909, forward strand.
GCGAAGACCGCCGAGAACTCGCCGATCGCCTCGCCGGGGATCGTGAAGAGGTGGCCGGCGCCGGGCCCCAAGACCACCGGCGCGCCGACGGCGATCTCGTCGTGGGTGCCGCGCGGGGTCTCGAGGAGCTGGACGGTCGCCGGCGCGTCGCTGATGTTGGTGACCATCAGGCCGTCGGGCTCGTCGGCGTTCTGGGCCGAGGCCTGGGTGGTGAAGGAGCAGCCCGCCGCCGACGGGTCGCCCTCGACCTCGACGAGCTCGCAGGGCCCGCGGCACAGGCCGTCGACGCAGCGCTCGTCGCCCTCGCAGGCCTCGATCTCGAGGCTCTGGCCCCCGTCGTCGCAGACCTCGCGGCCGAGGCCGTCGGCGGTGCACACGGCCGTCCCCGGCTCGCACAGCAGCGGCTCGCCGGGCGCCCCGGTGCTCTCGATCTCCGCGTCGTCGGCGTCGGAGCCGTCGGTCGCCGAGGTCGCGTCCTCCCCCTCACCGGGGGTGCAGGCGACGATCGGCGCGGCGAGGAGGAGCAGGCGCGCGGCGCAGGCGAGGCGCAGCCGCAGCCCGGTCGGGCGCGGCCAGGGGCGCGAGTGCGAGGAGGTGGCGGGGCGTGGGCGGGTCATGTCCTCCAGGTCGGCCACCCCCGCGGGGCGTTGCGCGGGCCCGCGAAGTTTCTCGATCGGCTCCGCCGCGCAGGCGCAGGCGCGGGCGCGCCGGGGCGCCCGTGGAGACTCCTCGCGCGCCGCGAGCTTGCCGCTCACGCGACGGACGTGCTGTCATGCGCGACACTGACCTCTGCCCCTGAGGATCCCCTTGATGACGCCCATGATCGCCGCTCGCCCCCGCCTCTCCCTCCGCGTCGCGCCCCTCGCCGCGCTCGCCTCCCTCGCCCTCCTGACCGCCGCGTGCGGCGACGACGGGACCTCGAGCGCGAGCGCCACCGACGGCTCGACCTCGTCGTCGACCTCCGACGCGACCACGGGCACGACCGGTGAGACCACGGCCGCGACCGAGACCACCGGCGGCACCGGGACGACCACCGGCGGCCTCGAGCCCGCCGACGTCCCGCCGGGCTGCAACCCGATCGCCTACGAGAACGACTGCCTCCTCCCCTACCCCTCCGACTTCTTCCTCGTCGACGACGCTGAGCTGCCGAACGGCAGGCGCGTCGCCCTCACCGAGGAGGCGACGCCGACGACGATGGCCGGGATGTCGCTGAACACCCTCGGCCACCACCCGGCCGACGGCTTCTCGCACCACCAGCCGATCCTCGCGGTCTTCCCCGAGGGCATCGACACCGCGAACCTCAACTTCCACCTCGACGGCGGCGACGCGACCCTCGACCCGGCGAGCCCGACGATCCTCCTCAACGCCGACACCGGCGAGCTCGTCCCCCACTGGGTCGAGCTCGACGCGATGACCGCGAGCCCGGCCGAGCAGGCGCTGATCCTCCGGCCGCTCGTCGTCCTCGACGACAGCGCGCGCTACATCGTCGCCTACCAGGGGCTGGTCTCGGCGATGGGCCTCGAGGTCGAGCCGCCCAAGGGCTTCGCCCACATCCTCGCCGGCGAGGTCGAGGGCGACGCGGTCCTCGAGCCGCTCGCCGCCCGCTACGAGTCGACGATCTTCCCCGATCTCGAGGCCGCCGGCGTCCCGCGCGACCGCCTCCAGCTCGCCTGGGAGTTCACGACCGCGAGCGACGAGCGCAACACCCGGGACCTCCTGGCGATCCGCGACGACATGCTCGCCTGGCTCGCCGACAACGACCCGCAGGTGATGATCGACAAGGTCCTCCCCGACCACAACGAGGACATCGCCCTGCGCCTCGAGGGCCGCGTCCAGGTCCCGCTCTACCTCGAGGAGGACGAGTCGATGGCGCTCCTGAACCGCGACGGCGGCGGCGACGTCGTCGCCAACGGCGAGCACTGGGTGCCCTTCACCCTCCAGGTGCCGACCACCGCCTTCCCCCTCGACCCGAACTACGAGCCCGCGCGGATCATCCAGTTCGGCCACGGCTTCTTCGGCGAGCGCGAGGAGATCAACTGGTCGGCGATGCGCGGCTTCTCGGTCGAGCGCGGCCTCGTGATGATCGCCACCGAGTGGGCCGGCATGGCCTACGAGGATCAGGCGTCTGTCGTCGAGTACATCGGCAAGCAGGCCGGCGACACCTTCCTCTTCACCGATCGCCTTCACCAGTCCTTCGCCAACCAGCTCGCGCTGACGGCGGCGATCAAGACGACGCTGACCGAGGTCCCGGAGCTCCAGATCCTCGACCAGCTCGTCTACGACCCCGACCAGCTCTACTACTACGGGATCAGCCAGGGCTCGATCTTCGGCGTCGTCTTCATGGCCCTGACGCCGACGATGGAGCGCGCCGTCCTCAGCGTCGGCGGCGGCCCCTACTCGCTGATGATGTCGCGCTCCGGCTCGTTCAGCGACCTCTTCGCCCTGATGAAGCTGCAGATCGGCGATCGCCCGCTCGAGGTCCAGAAGTTCATCACCCTCAGCCAGCACGTCTTCGACCGCGTCGACCCGACGACCTACTCGCGGCGGGTGCTCCTCGACCCCTACCCCGACAGCTCGGACCGGCGGATCCTCTTCCAGTACGGCGTCGGCGATCACTCGGTGAACAACCTCGCCAGCGAGCTGCTGATCCGCGCGGGCGGCCTCGACATGCTCGCGCCGACGGCCGCGCAGCCCTACGGCGTCGGCACCGTCGACGCGCCGGCGCCGGGCTCGGCCGCGGTCGTCGCCGACTACAACCTCGACGAGCTCCCGGGGATCTACTCGGAGCTGCCGCCGGAGCCGCCGAACGAGGAGAACGTCCACGAGCTCGTCCGCCGCAACCCGAAGATGCGCGACCAGATCGACGCCTTCTGGCAGATCGACCCGGTGCTCGACAACTTCTGCGACGGGCCCTGCGACCCGGAGTAGGCGCGGTTTACCGCCGGCCCGGGATCCGCGACACTCGCGGACATGACCGAGCCGACCAACCTCGTCGCGCTCAAGGAGGCGCGCGAGCGGGCGAGCGCCCTCATCGGCGATCGCTACGCCGAGGGGGTGATCGACGACGACGAGGTCGATCGCCGCCTCGACGCCGCCGAGCGGGCGACCGACCTGGCGACGCTCGAGCGCCTGACCGTCGATCTCCGCGGCCCCGACGATTCGCGGGCGCTCGCGCGGACGCGCGCAGACGCGGACGCGCCGGTCGTCGCCCTCGCCCGCGCCGAGCAGGTGCCGCGCTCGCGGCGGATCATCACCGTGTTCTCGGACAACGAGTACCGCGGCCACTGGACGCCGGCGCGGCGCAACACGGTGATCAACGTCCTCGGCGACACCGAGCTCGATCTGCGCGACGCCGAGCTCGGGCCCGAGACCGAGATCCGCGTGCGGGTGATCCTCGGCGACGTCGTCATCGTCGTGCCGCCGGATCTGCCGATCACGGTCGAGGTCATCCCTGTCCTCGGCGACATCAAGCGCGACGACGAGGCCGCGCCGCCCCGCGCCGACGCGCCGCGGGTCGTCGTCCGCGGCTTCGTCCTCCTCGGCGACCTGAAGATCCGGGTGCAGCGCCGCGGCGAGTCGTGGCGCGAGACCAAGCGCCGGCGCAAGCTCGCCCGCCGCGAGCGCAAGCGCCAGCTCAAGGAGGCCGAGAAGCGGCGGATGCTCCCGCCCTGAGGCAGGAGCGCGACGGTCAGCCGGCGCGCGCGGCCGCGGACTCGGCCGCGCGCTTGAGGTCGGCCGCGAAGGCGTCGAAGGACGGGCGGAAGTCGGGGAGCTTGCCCTCGATCATCCCCATCATCGATCCCGTGAAGACCTCGGCCATCGTCACCTCGGTCTTCCCGTCGGCGCGCTCGCGGAGCTCGAAGGTCCGCACGCCCTTGAACGCCCGACCGCCGTCCTCCCAGACCAGGCGCGAGCCCGGCTCGAAGGCGCTGACCCGGAGCTTGAAGGTCCGCTTCGGGTCGACGGTCGAGCGCAGGGCGATGGTCTCGCCGGCGGCGATCGTCCCGTCGAGATCGGTGACCGTCGAGTTCCACCCGGGGTAGCCGGCCGCGTCGGTGAGCAGCGCCCAGACGGTGTCGGCGTCGGCCTCGATCGCGACACCGACGCGGTACTCGAGGTAGCGCTCGCCGTCGAGGCGCTGCGCCTGGCCGTCGACGGCGATCGGCGCCTGGGCCTCCGGCGGCGCCGACGAGGCGCAGGCCCCGAGGAGCGGCGCGAGGCCGAGGCAGAGGAGGAGCGAGAGACCGAGCTTCGTGGTGGTGTTGGGCACGGACCCTGTGTACGATTGTTGTCGAAATCGAAAAATACGCGGAATTTCAAAACACTATTATCAATATGATAACAATGAAGCTCGATCTCAACGACCTCGTCGTCTTCACCGAGGTGGCCCGCCGCGGCTCCTTCACGGCCGCCGGCCGCGAGCTCGACCTGCCGGCGTCGGCCGTGTCGCGCCGCGTCGCTCGCCTCGAGGAGCGCCTGGGCATGCGCCTGCTCAACCGGACGACCCGCAGCGTCGGCCTCACCGACGCCGGGCGGATCTACTACGGACGCACGGCGACGATCCGCCAGGAGGTCGACGACGCGCTCCGGGCCGTCCGCGAGTTCCAGGAGACCCCCGCCGGCCGCCTGCGGGTGACGGCGCCGCCCGACGACGGCGGCGTGATCTGGGCGATGTTCGCCGAGTTCCTCCGCGACCACCCCGACGTCGAGCTCGAGTTGATCCACACCCTCGAGCGCCTCGATCTGATCAAGGAGGGGATCGACGTCGCCCTGCGCGGCGGGTCGCCGCCGGACTCGACGCAGCTGTGCGCGACCAAGCTCGTCGACTCGCGCTTCGTCCTCGTCGCCAGCCCGCGCTACCTCGAGGCCCGCGGCGTCCCCACGCACCCGGCCGAGCTCGCCGAGCACGCCTGCATCGCCATGGACAACTGGGTGCCCAACGCCTTCTCGGCGCTGCTCGGCCCCGAGGGCCCGGTCCGCGTCGACCTCCGCAACCGCCTGCGGACCAACAGCCAAGAGACCGCGCGCAAGGCCGCGATCGACGGCCTCGGGATCGCGCCGATGGTCGCCTTCACCTGCTGGCGCGAGCTCCGATCGGGCGCCCTCGTCGAGGTCCTGCCGGGCGCCCTGCCCGGGCCGGCGCCGATGTGGGCGATCT
>JAGQIT010001019.1 GCA_020431135.1 Myxococcales bacterium
AGGCCTACCTGCGCAACGACTTCCTCCTGATCATCCGGGCGATCCGCGAGGCCGGGATGAGCTGCACGATGACGACCGGCGGCCTCAACCTCAACCAGGCGCGGATCGACGCGATGATCGAGGCGGGGATCCGCTCGGTGACCTTCTCGATCGACGGCCTCGAGGCGACCCACGATCGCCTGCGCGCCGTCGACGGGAGCTGGCGCCGCGCCCTCCAGGCGATGCGCGGGGTCCGGGACGCCGGCGGGCAGATCGCCTGCAACACCCAGATCAACGCGCTCACCCGCGGCGAGCTCCTCCCCCTCTTCGACCTCCTCGCCGCCGAGGGGATCCACTCGTGGCAGCTCCAGATCACGGTCCCGCACGGCAACGCCGCCGACCACCCCGAGATCATCCTCCAGCCCTACATGCTCCTCGAGGTCTTTGACACCTTGGAGACGATCCTCGATCAGGCCGAGGCCCGCGGCGTCCGCATCTGGCCGGGCAACAACCTCGGCTACTTCGGCCCCCTCGAGCGCCGCCTGCGGAAGTCGCAGCGCCGCCTGTGGAGCGGCTGCGACGCGGGGGTGACGGTGCTCGGCATCGAGAGCGACGGCGCGATCAAGTCGTGCCCGAGCCTCGGCGGGCCGACCAACGTCGGCGGCAACTGGCGCGACCACGGCCTCGCCAAGCTGTGGAACGAGACCTACCAGCTCAGCTACATCCGCCGGCGCACGCTCGACGATCTCTGGGGCTACTGCCGCGACTGCTACTACGCCGAGACCTGCATGGCCGGCTGCACCGCCGCCTCCGAGCCGCTCCTCGGCCGCCCCGGCAACAACCCCTTCTGCCACCACCGCGCGCGGATGATGGATCGCGACGGCCTCCGCGAGCGCATCGAGCAGGTCGCGGCGGCGAGCGGCGGCGGCTTCGACAACGGGCTCTTCCGGGTGATCCGCGAGGCCAAGGATCCGGCGCGCCGAGCCGCCGAGGGGCCGGTGGCGATCGAGGAGCCGCGGGTCTCACGGCTCGTCGAGCCCCACGGCCCCGGGCGACCCGTCGAGCTCGCTGGGGCCGACGCGAGCGAGCGCGAGTAGGCGGCGAACACCGCGAGCCCGCGGCTGCGCTGGCGACTCCCGCGGCGCCGTCGTCGGTTCCCTTCGCGCCGCCGCAACGCCGACGTCGACCGAGGAGCGCCGACCCCCGCGACGCGCGACGGCTAGCGCCGCGCTCGAGGACCGCGCGGCAACGAAGGAAGGGCCGCCGCTAGTCGATCTTCGCGTCGCCGACCGCGGCCGGAGCGAGGCGCCCCGCGTGGCCGTCGTTCACCCAGCGCTCAGCGTCGGGGAGATCGTCGCCCTCGAGCCAGCCGACGGTGTCCGACTCCGCCGGGCCAGCGTAGGTCGTGCCCCCCGCGGACGAGTCGTCGGTCGTCGTCGTCGTCGTCGTCGTCGTCGTCGTCGTCGTCGTCGAGTCGCCGCTGTCCTCGGTCGTCGAGTCGGTGCCGTCAGTCCCGTCGGTCGTCCCGCTCGAGGTCGAGCTGGCGCTCTCGCTCGCCGTCGCCGACATCCCCTCCGTCGCCGTGTCCCCCTCGTCGTCGCAGCCGACCGGGCCGAGGCCGAGGGTCGCGATCACCGAGGCGAGGAGCCAATGCGGCGCGCTCGCTACCCGCTGACTCGCGGCGCAGAAGGGACAGGTCGACTCGCCGCGGCGGAGCGGCGAGGCGCAGGCGATGCAATCGATCTCGTAGGCCATCGTCCTAGGATAGCCCGCGGAGCCCGCCTCTCCACCGCTGATTTGGCGTTCTCTCGCGGCGTCGCCGACGGCCTCGCGGCCCACGACTCAACGATCGCGCGCGCCCGCGCAGCGGCCTCTTCGACCACCCGCGCGGGCGTCTGCAGCGGCGCTTGGTCGCGCTCTACTCGTCGTCGTCGTCAGCGGCGATCTGGTCGTCGCCCTCGGCGTCGACGAAGCGCCCGTCGTGCCCGTCGTTGACGCTGAACTCGAGCTCCTCGTCGCCGGCCATCAGCGGGCCGCCGGTGATCGAGTCGCTCTCGGCCGGGCCCGCGTAGGTCGAGCCGCCGGCGGAGGAGTCGTCCGGCGCCGTGGTCGTCCCCGAGTTGTTGCCCGTGGTGGTGGTCGTCGTCGTCGTCGAGTCGACCTCGCTCGTGTCCGACTCGGTCCCCATGTCGTCGCCGTCGCAGGCGACCGGGCCCACCCCGAGGCTGACGACGAAGGTCGCCAGGAGCCACGGCGGCGCGCTCGAGACCCGCTGACTCGCGCGGCAGAAGGGGCAGGAGGACTCACCGCTGCGGAGCGGCGAGCCGCAGGAGACGCAATCAACGTACCCGGCCATCGACGGGAAATTAGCAGCTCACACGCCGTTCGAGGCCGCAAAAAACACCTGTCGACGCGATCGAAGCGCGGCCTCCGGGCCGCCACAGCGCCGTCACGCCGCCGGCGCGCGCGAGCGCTCACGCGTGACCGCGACGCCGGCTGCGGGTGTCGCCCGGCGTGTACTCTCGATCCCGTCATGCAGCCGCGAGTGAACCTCGGCCTCGCCGTCGCCCTGCTCGCCGCGTGCACGACGGCCCGCCCCCCCGCGGACGCCGAGCCGCGACCGACCGCCGACAAGGGAGACGCGCCGATGCCTGAGCCCGCAGCCGCCGAAGACGGGCGCGACCCCGCCGCGCCCGTCCCCGCTGACGTCGCGTCCGACGAGCCGCTCGAGCCGCTGGCCCTCCGCTGCGACGGCGCGGCCCTGGCTCGCGCCCTCGCCTCCCGCGATCTCCGAGCCCTCAAGACGGGCGGCGACGGGCCGAGCGTCCGCCTCCTCGCCACCTGGGAGGCGGTGCGGACCTTCGGCGACGACGACACGCTCGCCGCCGAGGCCGTCGACGCGCTCGTCGAGGCCCTGACGGCGCAGCTCGGCCGAGCGCCGCCGCGTTGGTGGATCGATCACCTCGCCAGCGCCCGCTGGGGCGGCGACGCCAGCCAGCCGCTGCCCTACTACGACGTGCAGATGACGGCGACGGGCGATCGCCGCGGCGAGCTCGTGGAGGGGCCCGGCAAGACCCGCGTCCGCCCCGAGCTCCTGCCAGTTCTCGCCGAAGGCGGCGGCAAGCTCCACGTCGATCTCAGCGCCGCCCGCGTCGCGATCGCCGATCTCCCAGAGAACCCGGGGACCGTCGTCGAGGTCGCGCGCGCCCGCGCCGGCAGCACCCTCTACGTCGCCACCTACGAGCTCGGCGCCGGCGGCTTCCGCTTCCCGCTGCGGGCCGTGACGCGCGACGGTCAGCGCTGGGAGGCGACCGTCTGTGGACCCGACCGCCAGGTCCTCGGCGGCGTCGGCTACATGATCGCCGAACTCGTCGTCCTCGAGCCGACGCCCGACCCCGACGCGCGCCCGGGGGTCATGCGGCCGAGCGCCGGCGCGACGGGGATCGCGGTCTTCACCGGCGAGACCCACGGCGTCGCCGTCGACGTCTTCGATCCCGCGACCGGCGAGCGGACCCTCGCCTGGTCTTCGGATCTGTGGTTCGCGCGCCCCTGAGCCAGCGCACGCGGAGACAGCGGCGCTCGTCCAGCGCCATGGCTGCGTTCTTTTCGGGGGCGAGAGGGTCGACCGATCGAGGGAGCGGGCGCGAGACCTCGCCTCCGGCTGCTAGCATCGACCGCCGCTCGCATGGCCCTCCCCGCGCTCCAGAGCCCGTCGCCGCTGCTCAACGCGGCGCTCGTCGTCGCCGTGATCGCCTGCATCGGCCTCCTCCTCGGCGAGCGCGAGCGCCTGCGCCGGCTCCTCCTGCGGTCGATCGACCCGCGGCCGCTCGCCCTCTTCCGCGTCGCCTTCGGCCTCTGCCTCCTCCTCGGCGCCCTCGAGGTCGCGCCGCTGCGCCACTACCTCTTCTCCGACGAGGGGTTGGTCCCGAGCCCGGCGGTCGCGCAGCTCTACGGCCGCGAGGCCACGGTCGGCATGGGCGACGGCGTCCGCTCCCCCGCGGGCTTCGCCGATGGATGGGCCGTCGCCCACTACGTCGCCAGCGGCCGCTGGTCGCCGCTCTTCCACTGGGACAGCCCAGCCGCCGTCGACCTCGTCTACGGGGTCTTCGTCGCGGCGTGCCTAGCGATGATCGTCGGCTGGCGCACCCGCCTGTCGACGACAGTCGCCTGGCTCCTCTTCGCCGGGCTCCTCCGCCGCGGCGACGCCCACTGGGGCGGCGAGCAGGTCTACGCCGCGTTCCTCTTCCTGCTCATGCTCAGCCGCGCCGGCGCGGCCTACAGCGTCGACAACTGGCTGCGCTGCCGCAGGCTCGCCCGCCGCGGTCGCCTCTGCCTGGCCCAAGGGCCCGGTGAAGGCGCCGGCTCGCCGCCCTCCTCGGCGCACCCCGAGGGCCTCGCCGCGATCTACCGCCGCGTCCCCGCCTGGCCTCAGGCGCTGATGATCGTCCAGCTCGCGATCTGCTACGGCGCCAACGGCTGGGCGAAGCACGGCCCCGCCTGGGCGCGCGGCGACGCCCTCGCTGACGCCCTCCGCCTCGATCGCTTCGCTCGCCTCGACTGGGGCCCGCTGATCGCCGCCCTCGGGCCGTGGCCGCTGCGCGTCGCCGCGTGGTCCGTGCTCTGGTGGGAGCGCCTCTTCCCCCTCGTAGTCGTCGCCCTCTGGCTGCGGGCCTGCGCCCACCTCGGCCTGCCCGCCGCGCGGAGCCGCCTCCGCGCGGGTCTCTGGCTCGCGCTCGCGGCCGCCCTCGGGATCTGGGCCGCGCACCCAGAGGCCATGCGCGCAGGGACAGGTGACACAGCTGGCGACGACAGGGCGATCGTCGCGGGCCTCGCCGCGCTCGTGATCGTCGCCTCCGTCGCCGCCCGCGGGCGACCGCTGCGCCTGCGCCTCGGCGCCCGCGAGCGCCGCGTCGACCGGGCGTGGTGCCTGCGCTGGCCGCTCTCCCTGCGCCTGTGGCTCGGCTTCGGCCTCCTCTTCCACGCCCTCAACGCGCTCCTCTTCAACGTCGGCGCCTTCGCCCTGGCGACGCTCGCGGCCTACCTCGTGCTCTTGCCGCCGCGCCCGCTCGCGGCCGGCGTGCAGGTCCTCACCCGCGCCCTGGCCCGCCGCGGCCTGCCGATCCCCGCGCATCTCCGCGGCGACGCGCCGATCGCCGCCGAGCGCACGGACCTCCCCGACCTCCCGCGTGACGGGGTCGCGCTGCCGACGACCGCGCTCGCTGCGGCCGCGGGCCTCATCGTCATAGGTGGGCTCGCCGCGGTCGCTCCGGAGGGGTCGCCGGCGCTCGGTCGATGGCACGCCGCGTGGCTCATCGCCGCCGCCGCGCTCCTGCTGCTCCAACACCGCAGCGCCAAGCGACCGGCGCCGCCCTCGGATACGACCTGGTCCTACGGACCGATCGGTCGCCTCGCCGCGACGGGCGTCGCCGCGTACCACCTCGCCGCCCTCCTGCTCTGGCAGCTCCCGCGCTGGCCGTCGCTGCCGCGCCGCGACGCCGCGCGGGCGCTCGTCGCCCCGTGGATCGAGCTCAGCCACACGCCGCAGGTCTGGGCGATGTTCGCCCCGGCCCCGCCGAAGCAGAGCCGCGATCTGCGGGCGACGATCCGCGACGCCGCGGGCGTCGAACACGACCTCGGCACCGAGCTCCACCGCGCCGATAACCTCCGCTACCCCTACCTGCGCCAGGATCGCTGGCGAAAGGTCCACGAGAACGTCGTCGGCGCGCGCCCGGGGTTCGCCCGCTGGCACGCCCGCTACCTCTGTCGCCGCTGGGCCCTCGCCAACGGCGGCGAGGCGGCGACATCGGTGACGATCGAGCGCCTCGCGGCCCCGCTCACGCCGCCCGAGGCCGGCGATCCGATCGCCTACTTCAGGGCCCACGCCGAAGCTGACAGCCTCGCCACGATCGACTGCGCGACCGAGCCCTTCGCGCAGCCCGACGACGAGCTCCGGGCGCGCCACGGCCTCCCGCCCGCGCCGCCGCGCACCCTCCACTTCGCCTGGCCCAAGCGCATGCCCGCGGACTGGGAGGTGCGCCGCCGGAGCCTCGATCCATGGGCGCCCCTGTGGCCGCTCCTGGCGCTCCTCCTCGCGGGAGCGACGGCCGCGGCCGCGCGCTCGCACCGACGTAGCGAGGATCCCTGAGCCTTCGCGCGCGACCCCTCCGCATCCCCCTCGTCGACGACGCACATCGACGCGCACGCTCGGCGCCTCTCGTCGCTCGCGCCGCGATGCCGACGCGCACCTCACCGCCGCGACGGCGCCGGCAGGATCCACGCCTTCGGCGCGAGCCCGTCCTCGACCTTCGCGAGATCCACGTCCGGATCGATCAGCCGCGCGTGGCCGCGGCCGTTGTAGGCGACGTAGGCGTCCGCGCGGACCTCGACCTCGCGCCCCTTGCGGCGCTCCTCGGCGGCGATCATGTGCGCGAGTTCGAGGACCATGTCCGCCTGAAAGGGCACCTGCTTGGCCTGGAGCGGGCTGAGGATCGACTCCGCGTCGATGATCCGCTGGCGCCCCGTCGCCGGATCGCGGACGCGGAAGCTCAGCGTCCCTGTCTTCTCGACCAGCATCACCTGCCACGCGAAGCGGAAGCCCTCCTCGCTCCAGGCGGTCTCACCCGGGTAGGCGAGGCGGCGGAGCGGCATCCCGAGCTGGATCACGAAGTGGAGGCAGAGCGCGACCACCAGCGCCCGCGGCGGCCGCCGCAGCCC
>JAGQIT010001020.1 GCA_020431135.1 Myxococcales bacterium
CCGGCTGCTGCGTGCCGATCATCCCCGGCTGATCCGCGCCGGTGCTCGCCAGGAGGCCGCCGCGCGCAGGCGCGGCGGCCTTCGTCGTTCTCGATCTCGCAGGGATCTCTCCGGAGCCGACGTGTCGGCGTCAACCCCCAGCCCCGCGAGCGGTCCCGGACATCGAATGGCGATAACGACCGCACGCTCGCCGAGGGTCGCGCAGCGCTGACGGAATTATCGCGGACTTGGAAGATCCGCCGGCGGCGCGGTCCAAGACTCCGATGCAGCGCCGATCGACCCTCCGCTCCGCCCTCTTCGTCCTCGCGCTCGGCCTCGCGTGCAAGGGCGGCGAGGCGAACACCGACTCCGACACCCAGTCGACGACCGACGCGAGCGTCACCCTCAGCGCCGGGACCTCGTCGACCTCGAGCACGACGGCGACCGCCACCGCGACCGACACCGCGACCTCGACGACCGACACGTCGTCGTCGACCACCGACGTGAGCGGCTCGGCGAGCGACAGCGACAGCAGCACCGGCTCGACGACCAACGAGACCACGGGTGGGGGCGCCTGCACCCCGACCGTCTGCGAGTCCGAGGGGAAGATCCTCGCCTGCGGCGACTGCGAGGACAACGACAACGACGGCAAGGTCGACCTCGCCGACCCCGAGTGCATCTCGCCCTGCGACGACAACGAGGAGACCTTCGCGACCGGCCTCCCCGGCGACAACATGGACCCGTGCAAGCAGGACTGCTTCTTCGACGGCAACTCGGGCGGCGGCAAGGGCGACTGCGCCTGGAACCTCAAGTGCGACCCGATGAGCCCGGGCGGCGACAAGTGCCCCTACGACCCCGACTTCAACAACTGTCCGATGGAGCAGTCGCAGGAGTGCGTCGAGGGCTGCATCACCCCGAACGGCTGCGACTGCTTCGGCTGCTGCACCGTCACCGTCGACGGCATGGACTACGACATCTACCTCGGCGACGAGACCTGCAAGCTCGCGGACATCGACTCGTGCGAGAAGTGCACGAAGAACCCGGACTGCGACGAGGACTGCAACCCTGACGCGTGCGAGGTCTGCTTCGGCCAGACCGAGCCGCCCGAGGGCTGCGAGGAGCCGAGCTGCGACAACGAGATGCTGCCCTGCAAGATCGACAAGGAGGGCAACCACGACTGCCCGGAGGGCTTCTTCTGCTCGACCGGCTGCTGCTGGGCGCTGATCCCCGGCTAGTCGGCGAGCACCTCGGCGAGCGCCGCGAGGGCGCGCGTTCCCGAGAACTCCTCGGCGGGCGCGTCGACGGGCGCCGCAGGCGGCACCTCGAGGTCGTGGCGGACGACCATGAACATCAGCGCGAGGAGCACCAAGGCGAGGGGGAGGGAGGCGACGCTCCACCCCGGCGTCGTCGCTGCGCGGCCGTCCATGGCGCGGCTACGATACTCGGATCTTCGCCAATGGTCAGGTCGGGTCGGGTCGGGTCGGGACTGACGCGAGGTCGGAGCCGGCGCCTGAGCCCGCGGGGCGCGGAGGTGTTCTCCGTTCTCTGTTCTCCGCCTCAAGGGCGGCGGCCCTCGTGCCTGCCCTCGCGCAGGGGGCAGGGGCGGCGCGTGCTCAGGGCTGGCTGACGGACGCTACCTCGACGCTCGCGCGCGCCGACTCAGGGGATCGGCGCGACCGCCTCGCAGGCCGAGACGACGTCGTCGAGGATCGACGCAAACGTCGCGGTCATCGACCCCGCGCAGATGTCCTGCGTGTGCCCGCGGTCGGCGAAGGAGCGGACGATCGAGGTCAGGCGGCGGCCCGGCGCCGCGCCGCCGTAGGGGCCCTGGCAGATCGTCTTGGGCATCTCGTAGATCCCCTGGTCGCCGGCGATCGCCAGGACGATGAGGCGGCTCGGGTCGCCGCCGACCGCCTCGAGGTACTTGTCGTGGATCCACACCCGCGAGGTCACCGTGAAATCCTGGGTGTCCTCGTCGGTGATGAGGACGACGAAGAGGAGCGAGTCGTCGCGGAGGAAGCCGGCGTTGGCCGGGTCGTGGAGGGCGAGGGCGCCGTTGAGCGCGGTGTGCTCGTCGATGCTCAGGGCCCGCGTCGCGCCGATGCAGGCGAACTGCTCCGCGAGGTCAGGGGAGGGGCCGACGAGCCAGCGCTGCCCCGGCGGCAGGCCGCAGTCGGTCTCCGGCGACTCGGGTAGCTCAGGGTACTCGCGGTGGGTGTGGAGGAGCGACGCGCCCGGGTCGGCGGTGACGACCCCGACGTGGAAGTCCTCGACGTCGGTGAGCTCGCTCAGGAGCGCGTCGGTGAACTCGGCGAAGACCGGCGGCTCGCCGTCGAGGCCGGCGAGCGCCCGCTGCTCGTCGGTCATCGACAGCGAGCCGTCGATGACGAAGAGGATGTCGATGCGCTTGCAGCCCTCGGCCTCGGGGAGGTCGGGGACGAGGTCGTAGTCGTCGCAGACGCCGATCGCCTCGGGCGTCCACGCCTCGACGGCGGCGGCGAGGGTGCTGAAGTGGAGGTCGCGGTAGAGCGAGCGCGGGCCGAGGCTGTAGGTGAGGGTCTGGAGCTCGTCGGCCGCGTCGCCGAAGGTCAGGGCGGCGACGCGGCTGCGCTCGCCGCCGCCGACGAGGCGGATGTAGGCCTCGCTGGTCATCCCGGGG
>JAGQIT010001021.1 GCA_020431135.1 Myxococcales bacterium
AAGGGCATCCAGGACTACCTCTTCGAGAAGCTCGCCACCGCCGACGACGAGACCAAGGACATCCTCCTGCGCTGGACCACCGTCCGGCCCCGCGAGCACTTTGTGCAGGACGGGCCGGCCGAGGCTGACAACCAGGGCGACGCCGACGAGCAGGGCTGAGGTGGACGCGCGACCACGTCGGCGCCCGCACTTCGCTGCGCTCCTCCTGCTGGCGGGGTGCGCGAGCGCGGGCGCCCCGACGCCGATGGAGGAAGCAACCGCGGACGCGCCGGTCGACGCGGCCGCGACCTGTAGGGCGATCGCGGCGGACCTCGAAGAACTCGGCCGCGACTACCCGCAGCTCCGCCGCTTCCGCGCGGACAAGCAGCTCCGCGAGGGCGGCTGCCCGATCGACTACGAGCACAACTGCCACCCGCCCGAGCGCACCGGCGGCTGGACGGCGGGCGTGCCGAACCCTGACCCCGACGGGATCTGGTTCTACATCGACCTCTGGGATCCGAACGATCCGGCGGCGGCGAGTTCTCAGATCAACACGCAACCGGTGACGCCGCCGTGGATGATCGGCGAGCGCCGGGTCACGTTCCTGGTTCTCGAGGGCGACGCGGTCACGCCCGCGAGCGCGGCGATCCTCGAGGTGCTCGAGCGCCACGGAATGCGCACGCAGCCGACTCCCTGACCCGCCGACGCGAGCGGTCCTCAGCGCGGGCGCGCGAGCAGTCGCACCAGCGTCCGCCCGGTGATCCCGCCGACGACCGCGCCCATCGCCACGCCCGCGAGCACCCCGACCACGGCGTGGGCGGCCATCGGCGCGCCGTCGGGGACCGCCATCAATGCGACGACCGGGACCGCGACGCCGAGCGGCCAGGCGAGCGCGCTCGCGGGGATCCAGCGCCACGCCCCGGCGACGACGCGGCGCAGGACCAGCCACTGAGCGACTCCCATCACCAGGAGGAACGCGAGCCCGAGGACGACGCCGCCGACGATCAACACGGCGGGCGCCACCGCGCTCGGATCCCCGTCGAGGACGGTGCTCGGGGTCATCCCGAGGATCCAGGCGATCATCGCCGCGGCCGCGGTCGCGCGGGTCCAGTCGCGGCGAATCTTCGCCGCCGTCACGTCATCGGTCGCGACCGCGAGAGCGAGCGACCGCCCCTGGAAGGCGCCGAGCACCGCCCCTTCACCGGCGCCGGCGAGCACGAGCCCCGCGGCCATCGGCAGCTGCGGGACCTCGAGCGCCCCGAGGGTCGCGCCGACGAGCGCCGGGACGGCGAAGCCGAGGAGCTCGCCGAGCGTCGTAGCGATCGTCCACCGGCGCCAGTGCATCGCCGCGATGGTAGGTCCGCGGGACACGCGTCGCCTCGGGCGAGCGCCGCAATTGTTGCCGCCGGCCGCCTCTCAGGCGCCCCGACGCGCCCCCGATCCCTGGACCGGATCTGTCCGGGGGCTCGAATAGGCTGGTGGCGCCCGCCGGCAAAAGTAGACAAAGACATAAGAAAGAGAGGCCCCGATGACCGTCGAATTCTTCACAGGCCCCGAGACGACGCCGATCCGCCTGCGCGGCCTCCACCTCGACCCGTCGCGCCACTTCATCGCCGTCGAGACCGTCCTGCGGATCATCGACAAGATGGCGGCGCTGCGCCTGAACGCGCTCCACCTCCACCTCTCGGACGACCAGTCGATCCCCATCGAGCTGGCCTGCGCGCCGCAGATCCGCAGCGCCCCGCGCTACTCAATCGCCGATCAGGAGCGCATCGCCCTCGCCTGCCGCGCGCGCGGCATCGAGGTGATCCCCGAGATCGACGTCCCAGGGCACGCGCGCGCGCTCCTCTCGTTCATCGATCCCGAGATCAAACCAGAGCGGCGGATGGGCGTGATCACCCCCGAGATGATCGACCTCGACCGCGACCTGCCGATGCTCCTGGCGATCTTCGCCGAGCTCGCTGACCGCTTCGACGCCCGGCGGATCCACGTCGGCGGCGACGAGGCCCACGACTACGGGCGCTTCCCCGAGCTGATCGACAGGGTCTGCGCCTGGGCGGCGGCGCGCGGCCTCGACGTGATCGCCTGGGACGACGCCCTCGACGCCCTCGACCGCGTCCCCGCCAACCTGATCATCCAGCGCTGGCGACGGCGCGCCGATCCGAAGATCGCGGGCGTGCGGACGATCCAGTCGCGCGGCTTCTACCTCGACCACGCCAAGGATCCCTTCACCTACTACGACCGCCCCCTCGAGCTGCCGGCCGGCGACGCGCCGCTGCTCGGCTGCGTCGCCTGCATGTGGACCGAGCTGGTCACCGACGCGACGATCGAGCGGACGATCTTCCCGTCGCTCTACATGCTCGCCCACCGCTGGTGGACCTACCCGTCACAGGTCGCGGCCGCCGAGCAGCCGGCGCTGCTGCGGGCGCTCTGCGAGCGCTTCGGCTTCGCCGACGAGGAGCCGAGCGACGCGCCCGAGTGGCGGACGCGGCGGTGGGTGGGCTTCTACCGCGACGACCCGCGGAGCACCTCGTCAGTGACCGTCGACGACGTCCTCGACCGGCCGCACGACCTCGTCCCGACCTTCTCCCGTGACCTCGTGCTCGCCGCCGAGATCCTCCGCCGCCTCTTCCACGGCGTCTCGCCGGCGCCGAGCGCCGCGGAGCGGGGGCTGATCCTCGACCTCGGCCGCGCCTGCTACGGCGAGGACCTCACCTTCCTCTTCGACCAGCCTCGCGCCTGGCGCAACCGGCTGCACGCGATCATCCGCGCCAAGGCGCCGTCGGAGCTCGTCAACAACGGCCTCGAGGTCGCCCTGCGCCTGGCGCTGAAGTGAGGCGGCACCGTCCGGCGCGCTACTCCATCAGATCCGCGGCCGTCGGCGCGCCGCAGGCCAGCCACTCGCCGAGGAGGGCGCGCTCATCCGCGCCGGGCGGACCCGCGGGGGGCATCGTGTCGTTCTGATCGCCGGAGCGCGCCCAGATCCGATCGGCCTGCGCGCGGATCAGCGCGACGGTGTCGAAGTCGACGCCGAGCGGCGCCTTCTGGCGCTCGCCGTCGCCGAGCCCCGAGTGGTGGCAGCCGGTGCAATTCGAGTTGATGAAGGGGCCGCCGAAGTTCTCGTAGGTGAGGAAGGAGCCGCTCGGGCACGGTCGCTCGTCGAAGCTGTCCCAAGGGCCCTCGTCGATCGCGCCGGTCGTGTCGGTCTCCGTGCCCGCGTCGGTGTCGGTGCCTGCGTCCGAGTCCGTCCCCGCGTCCGTGTCCGTGCCGCCGGTGGTCCCGTCGGTGTCGCCCGCGGTCTCGCCGCCCGTGCTCGCGCCGCCGTCGTCGCCGCAGGCGGGGGCGACGACAAGGAGCAGGGCGAGGCCGAGGAGCCAGGGCCGCCGCGCGTCGCTAGGTGTGGATCGCATGGAAGGGCTCCGCGTTGACGATGATCCCCTTGGTGTCGATCCCCGCGGCCTCGAGGAGGCCGCCGGCGAACGAGCCGTAGATCAGCGGGTTGGCGCCGTTGTCGACCTCGCCGGTGTTGAGGTCGACGCCCGCGGCGTCGAGCTGGTCGGTGGTCCCGGCGAGGACGCGGCCGCCGGGGAGCCCGCCGCCGATCACCAGCGCCGAGGTCACGGGCCAGTGGTCCTTGCCCATCGCCGCGTTGAGCCGCGGCGTCCGCCCCATCTCGGAGATGACCACGACCATCGTCTCGTCGATCAGCTTGCCGCCCTGCGCGCCCGGGCGGGCGATCAGCTCGTCGATCAGGGTCATCAGGTTGGCGTAGAAGCCGTCGGCGAGCTGGCCCTGCTGCTCGTTGTTCTCGTGGGTGTCCCAGCCGCCCGACTCCATCTGCACCGAGTAGCAGAGGTCGCGCTCGAGCGCCTCGACGGCGAGGCCGATCTGGGCGTCGAAGTTGCGCGAGAACTCGATCTCGCCGATCTGGCCGATCTCGCGGATCGCGTCCGAGCGCTCGAGCGAGGCGACGAAGTCGTCGAGGCGCTTGCTCGGCCGCTCCATCTGCTCGCGGGCGGCGCGGGCGAGGACGTGCTCGCGGATCAGCGCCTCCTCCTCGACCTTGGGGATCAGCGGCAGCCCCTGCTTGCCCTCGACCGGGAACGAGACCAGCGGATCGAGGAGGGTGACGAGCTGGTTCGCCGAGCCCGTGCGCGCGCTGAGCGACGCGTAGGGCCCCGAGAAGGCGGTGCGCCCGAGGACCAGGTAGGGCGCCGCGAGGTCGACCCCGTGCGTCGCCGCGGCGATCGCCGCGAAGTCGGCCGCGGTGTCGTCGGTGACGCCGCTGAGGATCCGATGCGAGCTCTGCGGGTGGGCGACCGAGGCGACGTTGATCCCGTTGAT
>JAGQIT010001022.1 GCA_020431135.1 Myxococcales bacterium
CCGAGGCGATGATCCGCCGCCTCTACGTCCGCGCCCTCCAGCCCGGGCGCAGCGAGCTCGCCCTCGAGGACCTGCCGCTCGCCGAGGCGATGCTCGCCAACGCCGGCGACCCGCAGGAGCTCCGCGCGCTCTTCCTGAACAACAGCGGCGCGATCCGCCTGTCGGTCGGCGACCGCGAGGGCGCCCGCGCGGCCTTCGAGGCCGCCCTCGCGGCCAAGGAGCGCATCGTCGACCCCGACCACCTCGACAACGCCGCGACGCTCGCCAACCTCGGCATGCTGACCGCCGACCCGGCGACCCGCGAGGCCCTCCACGCGCGGATGATCGCGATCTACGAGGCGCACCTCGGGCCCGAGCACCCGCAGACGCTCGACGGCCGCCTCCTCGCCGCCCTCTACACCGCCGACCCGGCCGCGGCCGCGGCCTCCCTGCGCGAGCTCTGCCGCACCTTCCGCGGGCGCGGCGACGTCGAGCTGGCCAGCGAGTGCGCCTACGAGCTCGGCCGGATCGAGGACGCCCGCGCCGCGACCGACGAGGCCCGCGCCGCCTTCGAGGACGCCCGCGCCGCGACCCCCGAGGACACCAGCCGCAGGGTGCTCCTCGACGCCTATCTCGCCGTCGACGCCGACGCCGACGCGCGGGCCGAGGCGACCGCCGACCTGCGCGCGCTGCTGGCGATGGTCGACGCCGAGAACCAGAGCGAGGCGATCGACTGGTGGATCCGCGTCGAGCAGGCCGAGCGCCGCCTGGTCCTCGCCCGCCTCCTCCTCGCCGGGGACGCACCCGCGGGCGAGGCGACCGCGCTCCTCGAGCGCGCCCTCGCGGACGTCGAGTCGATCGCCGGCGAGGCGCCGCCGATCGAGCGCGAGCGGCTCCTCGCGGCCTGTCGCGCGGCCCTCTCGGTCGCGCTGCGCGGCGACCCCGACCACAACCACTTGAGCGAGGTCGAGGCCCGCGCGGCCTCCCTCGCAGCCGCCGCGCGCGCGTTCTACGAGCGCTGGCCGGACGCCTATCGCCGCCGGCTCGCGCGGCTGCCCCGTAACCCGCCCCCTGACCACCACGTTGACCGCCGGCCCTGACCGCCGGCCTTGACCACCCCCCCCCGAGGATCCGCCCGATGAACCGCCTAACCGCCGCCCTCCTCCTCTCCGCCATAGCCGCGCCGATCGGCGCCTGCGACAGCGACGCCCCTGACGTCGACGACCGCGCGTACTACATCGCGACCTCCGACGACTGCCCGCGCTGGCGCTGCGGCTACAACACCTCCGAGATCAACGGCAAGTCGCTGCAGGAGCTCAACCTCGACGGTGAGGCCAACGCCGACGGCGTCGAGCTCGTCGGCTTCCTCCCGCCCGCCGGTCTCCTCCTGAACTACACGCTCGACACCAAGGGCGACGCCCTGGTCGCCCGCGGCGGCCTCCTCGGCAAGAAGACCCTGAGCGGCCCGGCGCTCGTCGGCGGCGCCCTCCTCCTCAAGGTCGACGGCCTCGTCGTCCCGGTGCTCATCGCCGGCTACGAAGATGTCGCCTCGTGGGCCGACGGCGGCGCCCCGGTCCCCGCCTACGCGCTCGTCTACGCCGACCTCCAGGACCCGCTCCTCGAGCGCAGCGTCTGTAAGGGGACGCTCGTCGACCCGCTCCAGGCGTCGGTGGTGATCCTCGCCGGCGACCGCTACGACCTCGACGCCAAGACCGTCAGCGCCGGCAACGACGGGTGGTTCACCCTCGCCTGCGCCGGCTCCGCGGCGGCGAAGATGGCCCTCCTCGGCTACGGCCCCAACGCCGACGTCGACGGCCAGGACGACCCGCCGACGCCCGCGCAGCGCCAGGCGACCTTGAAGATGATCACCGCCGACTACTGCGGCGGCGGCCACAGCTACACCGCGGACGGCACGCCGCTGCGCTGGGAGAACGCCGCCGGGACGGTCACCGACGCCGACGCCGATCCCAGTGACCTCGAGGCGATCTGGTCGGCCAACGGCGCCCTCTGCCTCGACACCCCGCGGGTCGTCGACCCGGCCGAGGTCGCCTGCAGCCTCCCGAGCTGCGCCGACCTGACCCTCGGCGACGGCGAGTGGGCGACCTACGTGGTCGCAGACTAGCGGACTCGCGGACTGGCGCGCTGAACAGCAGCGACGACCGGCGCCCGCAGGCGCCGCGAGAGGAGCGAGACATGCGAGACATGCGAGACACCACGGCGTACGCGCGCCTCGGCGCCCCATCCAAGGTCTGGTCCGTCGAACTCGAGCTCACGCCGCGCCCTTGGGCGCGCCGTGACGCCCTCGCCGTCCTCGAGCGCGCCCTTGTCGAACACCTGGAAGAACAGCT
>JAGQIT010001023.1 GCA_020431135.1 Myxococcales bacterium
GCCCACGGCCTCGATGAGGGCGTCCGTGATCCCCTGGGCGCCGACCTGGACGATCGGCTCGAGGGGGTGGGCGAGCGACTTGAGGTGCGTCCGTGCACGGCCGCTGAGGGGGGCGCTAGTCACGGGCAGCAGTGTACCCGCGGCCCGCGGAGCGCCGCCAGCCCCCCGATTCGCGCGCTCCGCGGGGGCTGCGGCGCTCCCCCTCGGAGGGCTTCGCCGGGCTCCTGGAGGACGAGGGGGCGCCTCAGGTGATGATCGTCGGCCGATCGCTGATCCGCGCCTTGAGGCGGAACCTCCGCCCCGCGGGGAGGTCGACCATGTACGAGCGCTCGCCGCGGCCGTGACGGACGGTGATCGTGTAGCTCCCGGGCGGGAGCCCGCGCGCCCGGAAGGCGCCGCCGCCGTCGCTGGCGAGCTCGAGCGGGGCCTCCAGGCAGGCGCAGCCGATCGTCACCCAGGCGCCGCCGAGGAGCTCGTCGCCCTCGTCGCGGACGATCCCGCCGATCTCCGCGTCGCCGCCGGGGGTCGCGGCGTCGATCCGCGTCGGCAGCTCCGCGGGCGGCCGCCGGACGTCGGGCGCGTCGCCGATCGCACCCGTCGCGCAGGCGACCGCGAGGGCCCCGAGCCCGAGCGCGGCGATCGTCCGACGATTCATCGCCGCAGTGTCGCACGGTGGAGCGGGGCGGGGGGCCTCGTAGTCAGCAGGCCGGTGCAGGCGCTGCGCGCAGGGGCGCGGGCTCGCGTACGCGATGTGGCCCGAGTGCGCGGGGCGGGGTCGCCTCGCCGGCCTCGCGGTGCCTTTCCTGGAGGGTCTCGCTCGCTCGGTTGTCGCGCGCAACGGCGGCATCGTCGAGCTCGACACGCACCTCGGCGCGGGCGACGTCGGTTCTCGCCTTCGCCGGCGCTTCGTCGTCGTCCGCGCGTGGTGACGGGGACAGCATCATCTTATTTGTAGCTAGTAGCGCGTCGGCGGCTTGCCCTCGTCGTCGCGGGGGACGCGACGCTCGAGGCGCTGCTTCCAGTCCTCGCTGCGCACGGGGACGACGTAGACGGTCGGCCAGACCAGGCGGCGGTCGCTCGAGCCGAGGCGGCGGGCCCAGTACTCGATGTCGACGACCTGGTAGGGGGCGTCGTCGATGACGACGATCTCGTGGATCCGCGGGACGTACTGGGCGCCCTCGCTGGCTTCGGTGCGGAAGAGGAGGCGTCCCTCGCAGGCGTACTCGACGTAGGGCATGGCGCGTCGCGCATCCTAGCAGCCCCGCCGAGGTCGCGCGCCCTCGGGCGAGGACGCATGGCGTCGTCGGCTCGCTGTGAGCGTCGGCTCGCGGCGCTCGGGGAGGAGGTCTGTCGGGCCGCGAGCCGGACCTCCCCCGGGCGGCTCCGCGTGTGCGGGTGGCTGCGACGCGGTCGGCTGCGTCGGTGCGGGGGTCGTCGTCCGCGGCCGAGCTGATATCATCCCGCGCCGATGGCCGACGACCAGCACGCGCAGGCGGGCCGCCTCCTCCTCGTCGAGGACGAGCAGCACCTGGCCGCCGGCCTCAAGCTCAACTTTGAGCTCGAGGGCTACGTCGTCGACGTCGCCGGCACCGGGCGCGAGGCGGCGGCGCTCCTGGTCGCGCCCGAGCCCTACGACGCGATCATCCTCGACGTCATGCTCCCGGACACCAGCGGCTTCAGCCTGTGCCGCAAGCTCCGCGACGCCGGCAATTTCACGCCGGTGCTGATGCTGACCGCCCTCGGGACCACGGACGATCGCGTCGCCGGGCTCGAGGCGGGCGCCGACGACTACCTCGCCAAGCCCTTCGACCTCGCCGAGCTCCTCGCCCGCGTGCGCTCGCTGCTGCGCCGCCAGGACTGGGAGCGCAGCCAGGGCGTCGAGCCGACCTCCGGGGTCTACGGCTTCGGCGACGCGCGCATCGACTTCGACCGCAAGGAGGCGACGATGCGCGGCGAGGAGGTCAAGCTCACGCGCCTCGAGTTCGACCTCCTGCGCTACTTCGCCACCAACCCCGAGCGCGTGCTGTCGCGGCAGGAGCTCCAGAAGAAGGTGTGGAAGCTGGCGAACTACCCGAACTCGCGGATGGTCGACAACTTCATCATGCGCCTGCGCCGGCACTTCGAGCGCGACCCGAGCGCGCCGGTCCACTTCGTCGCCGTACGCGGCGCCGGCTACCGTTTTATTCCGGCCCCGCGGTGACCGCGCGGCCGGTCATCATGCGGTTGAAATCGGTGTTTACGTCGCGTTAACGCCGACTGTGACCAAACCATGACAGTCAGTGACCGGACCGCGATGGCGCCTCGCGGCGCCGATCGGCACCTTGTGGGGGACAGGCCCGTCGCCTGTCCGTGGCTATGGCAAGACTCGACATCGACGCCCTCCCGATCCCCGCGAAGCTCCGCGACAAGCCGCTCCCGACGCTGGACAAGTCCTACCACTGGAAGGACTTCCTGCTGATGGTGGCGATCCACCTGCTGCCCATCGGCGCGTTCTTCACGGGGGCGAGCTGGGTCGAGTGGACGGCCTGCGCGGTGCTCTTCTGGGTGCGGATGTTCGCGGTCACCGGCGGCTACCACCGCTACTTCTCGCACCGCACCTTCAAGACCAGCCGGGTCTTCCAGTTCATCCTCGCCTTCTTGGCGATGTCGTCGTCGCAGAAGGGCGTGCTGTGGTGGGCGGCCCACCACCGCAAGCACCACAAGTACAGCGACACGCCGTGGGACGCCCACTCGCCGATCCGCCACGGCTTCTGGCACGCGCACCTGATGTGGGCCTACTACCCGGACAACGACGCCACCGACTACAAGCAGGTCCGCGACCTCGCCAAGTACCCGGAGCTGGTCTGGCTCAACAACCACTGGAAGGTCCCGGTCGTCACCGTCGGCGTCTTCTGCCTGGTGACTATGGGCCTCCCCGGCCTCTTCATCGCCTTCGGCCTGAGCACGGCGCTGCTCTGGCACGCGACCTTCACGATCAACTCGCTGTCGCACGTCTTCGGCTCGCGGCGCTTCGAGACCACCGACACCAGCCGCAACAACTTCCTCCTCGCGCTGCTGACGATGGGCGAGGGCTGGCACAACAACCACCACCACTACATGGGGTCGACGCGCCAGGGCTTCTACTGGTGGGAGATCGACATGACCTACTACATCCTCAAGGCGCTGAGCTGGGTCGGGATCGTCTGGGACCTCCGGCCGGTGCCCGAGGCGGTGCTCGAGGAGGGCCGCCGCGCCCACACGCCGGCGTCGACGGCTGCTGTGATCGACGCCGAGGTCGCCCGCCGGGCGTCGGGCGTCGCCGGGCCGTCGCAGCAGGCGGCCTGAGTCCGCGCTCGACGTCGAGCGGAGGAGCGAGCGCGCCCGTGGGCGCGCTCGCTTCGTTGGTTCGTGTCGACGGCCTACTCGAGGAGGCAGCGCTCGATCGATCGCTTCGCCCGGTGGAGGAGGACCGCGACGTAGCCGGGCTTGATCCCGAGCTCGTCGGCGACCTCGCGCGGGGAGTACTCCTCGAGCATGCGCAGGGTGACGACGCGGCGCTGGAGCTCGCCGAGCATGTCGACGCAGCCGCGCAGGCGGACGTGCTCCTCCGCGCGCAGCAGCAGCTCCTCGGAGCTGAGCTCCGCGGCGCTGAGCGGGGCGTCGTCGAGCTCGACGTGGGGGCGCGCGCGGTGGTGTCGCCTCCGCATGTTGCGGGCGACGTTGCGGACGACGACGCGGAGGAGGCGAGCGCTGTCGTCGACGTCGTCGGCGAGGTCGCGCGCGTGCGGGATGAGGAGGAAGGTGTGGAGGGCCTCCTGCACCGCGTCGAGGGCGTCGGTCGGGGAGAGGCCCTCGCGTCGGGCGGTCGCTGCGAGCGCCCGCGTGTGCGTGCGGGCGAGCTCACCGACCCAGGTCAGGAACGTCGAGTCAGGCATCGCGCCCCCAGCAACGCGGCGTCGCGGAGGACTGTTACAGGGGACGCGGCACCCGGCGGACGATCAGCCCCGCGGTGGGTGATCGACGAGGGGGAAGTCGATCTCCGCCTCGGTGAGGATCGCCGCGGCGTTGGTGAAGGACTTGAGCGCGACGACGGCGATCACGTCGAAGAGCTCCGCGTCGCTGATCCCCGCCTCCCGCGCGCGGGCGAGCTCTCCCTTCGCCCCGCTGCCGCCGGTGCGGACGATCCGGCGGGCGAGCGCGAGGAGGGCGTCCTCGCGGGGCGTCGCGCCGTGGCCGAGGCGGGCCGCCCGGAGCTCCTCGGGGCGGAGCCCCGCCCGGCGGCCGAGCTCGCTGTGCGCCGAGAGGCAGTAGGCGCAGCCGTTGATCTCTGAGATGTGGATCTTGAGCAGCTCGATCTCCCGCGCCGACAGCGACCCGCGGGCGACGAGGCGCTCCCAGTCGAGGAAGCCGCGCAGCGTGTGCGGGGCGCGGGCGACCGTCGCGTAGAGGTTGGGGACCCAGCCGAGCGCCGCGGCCAGCGACTTCAGCGTCGCGGCGGCGGCCTCTGGGGCGTCCGAGAGGGTGAGGGGCTCGATCTTCGTGGACATCGTAGACGTCTAGGTCGCGAGCGACGCGGCGATTACAGCCGCCGCGACGTGGCGATGTTCGAGCTGATGCGCGGGGGAGTCAGCTCGAGCATCGACGCCAACTCGAGCGGACCGCGCGCGAGGCGTAGCGACGCTAGGAAAAACGCCGCCAGCCGCCGGCGAGGAAGAGGAGCTGGACGCCGGTGTCGGGGTCGATCGCCGCGCCGGCGAAGCTCAGCGGGTCGTCGTCGGCGTTGTAGACCCAGAGCACCTGGCCGTCGCGTCCGGGGGGCAGGGCGAGGGCGTTGGCTTGGGCGCCGGTCGTGGCCTCGATGACGACGACCGAGGCGCCGTCGGGGACGCGGAGGTCGTCGGCCGCCGGCAGGGTCGTGGTCGGCATGACGAGCACCGCGCCGTCGCCCGCGAGCTCGAGGCGACCGCTGAGGCGCGCCGCCGGGCCGCCGTTGGCGACGGCCTCGATCGCCGGGGCGTCGGCGTCGGTGACCGCGACGACGAGGCCGCTGCCGCTGCCGCGGTGAGTGAGCTGTCCTACGGGACCGGTGCCGTCGTGGGCGAGGGCGACGGTCGGCGCCGCCGGGTCGCCGGTCGTGCGCGTGGATCGCCCCGGCGTCGAGTAGTTGAGCGAGTTCTCCGAGACCTCCGCGAGGATGTTGGCGCCGGCGGCCGCGGTCACCAGCGGCTCGGCGCAGACGAGCAGCGAGAGCGCGGCGAGGAGGGGCAGGTGGCGGAGGCGGGGACGGGGTGGGCGCGCGCGCATTGGACTCCTGGCGCGATCGGATCGCGCGATCCGAGGATACGGG
The DNA here is from genome assembly GCA_020431135.1 of Myxococcales bacterium. GTDB lineage: Bacteria > Myxococcota_A > Polyangia > Nannocystales > Nannocystaceae > JADJRG01. The sequence goes on from JAGQIT010001023.1 coordinate 5,327, forward strand.
GCCCGCGGTCGCCGACAAAGCCGGCGCCCGCGCGAGGGCCT
>JAGQIT010001024.1 GCA_020431135.1 Myxococcales bacterium
CGCCGCCGCGCCGCCGAGCGGCGAGCGCGAGGCGTGGCCGGCACCCGCGACCGCCGGCGGCGCGCAGCCGGCACCCGAGGCGCAACCCCAACCCCAACCCCTGTCGGACGAAGAAGAAAAAAAAGAAGAAAAAGAAAAAGAAAAAGAAAAAGGCGACGACGAACGCGGGCCGAGCAAGGGCATGCGGGCGATGGGTGTCGCCGGCCTCGCCGGCGGCCTGTCGATGTTCGGCCTCACCTACCTGATCACCGGGATCAGCGGGATGATCATGTACGACGTCGGCCAGCGCCGCAGCGAGACGCCGACGACGGCCGCCCGCGGCGATCAACTCCAGGCGATCGGCGGCCGCCTGGTGATCCCCGTCGCCGGCCCCTTCCTCGCCCTCCCCTACATGAGCGACGCCGACGGCAAGGCCCTCGGCGCGCTCGCGGGCGGCTTCCAGCTCCTCGGCCTCGGCCTGACGATCTTCGGCGCCGTGACCCTGAGCAACTACAATCGACGCGGCCGCGTTGCCCAGCAGGCGCTCGCCGGCCGCCGCCTCTTCGTCTCCGGCGTCGCGACCCCGCGATACTCCGGCGCGAGCCTGCTCTTCCGCTTCTAGGGGCCTCCGAGGCGGCGAGGCGACGCAGGTCAGCCGCGAAAGGCCGCGAGGCAGGCCTCGACGTAGTCCGCCCGCATCCCCGTGCGCGCGGCGATCCGCGCGGCCCAGGCCGCGTCGCCGACGACCGGCGGCTCGACGCGGAGCCCCTCGGGGGTCGACCACCGCGAGGCGTACTCTTCGAATTCCCAGTGGGCGTCCTCGGCCGGCGCGCGCGTCTCGACGAGGCGCTGGGCGAGGCAGCGCTGGTTGGCCTCGGCGGCGTCACGCAGCGTCGCGGCGGGGATCTCCGCGAGATCGTAGCGCTGCGCCGAGCGCTTGCCCCCCGGGCGGTGATAGGTGACCGCGAGCCCGCGACCCTGCGCCCGCAGGCTGACCGCGGCCGCCGGGAAGAAGCCCGTGACCGGCGCGTCGACGTCGCGATCGACGGCGATCGGCCGCAACCACATGTCCCCGAGGTCACAGAGGAAGGGGCGCCCGGCGACCTCCGCGAGCACCGCGACGTGGGCGTCGCGGCTGTCGATGTCATCGCTGATCACCCGCCCCGCGACGCCAGCGACACGCAGGCGGTGAACCAACCAAATCGCGAGGTCGAAGCAGTTCCCGCTCGCCCCAGTGCGCGCGCGGTGGGCCTCGAGCTCGTCGACGCTGCGCTGGCGCGGCCCGCCGCGGCTGCGCGCGACCCAGGCCTTGGTTAGGGTCTCCATCGGGTAGCCGTCGAAGGTGCTCCAGATCTCCAGGAGCACCGGCGGCGCGGCCAGGGAGCGCGGCGCGGTCACGGCCATTGGCGATACCACGACCGCCGCCGTCGCGCCGAGGCCGCGAGCGAACGCGGGGCCGGCCTGGAGCGCGCACCCCCGCGTGCACCCCGACTCGGCTGTCCTCCGGGACCGAATCCTGCAGGCGAAGATCCTCGGCGGCCCGCGAGCACACGGCCGCATCGGCGGGCCGCGGCGCACACCAACGTCGTTCCCACACCGTACTCACCGCCGCCGCTGATCGACCCTGCCTCGCGGAGCGGCCCTTCGGATCGCCGCCTCCAGGGCGCTGCGCGCCTCTGTCGCAGACTCCGATCGCAGCGGCGTCGGCGATCGTTCGGGGCTAGCATGGCGACATGCGCGGCCACTGCCAGCGATGCGCCCGTGAGGTCTCGGCCTCCTACAAGCAGCCGGCCCTGCGCCGCTGGGTGAAGGTGTACTTCCTCCTCGGCGCGCCCTTCATCCCGCTGCTGCCGATCATCGGCTCCGACTTCGCGGTGATGCTGCCGCTGACGATGGTCTACCTGATCGGCCTCGGACCGGCGCTCGCGGTCATCCGCGCCCCCGCCTTCTGCGACGACTGCGGCGCCTTCATCGAGACGCCGCGCTCGAGCGCGCAGGCCTGAGCGGCTCGCTCTCTTCCCAGCGACGCCCACTACGAACGCCGCGCTCGCTCGGCGTCCGCTGCTTCGCCGCGACCGCGCCCGTCCGTACCCCGCCTCAGCGGCGACCGACGGCTCGTCGCCCGCCGCTTCCCCGCGCCCCTCGACCTGACGGACCCGGCGCCCCCGCTGCGCTCGCGCCCCGCCGCGCGACCCCTGCCCGGGTGAGCCCGTAGGAGAACAGCTCCATGCGGTTGCTCGAGAGCTGCTTGACGCCGACCTCGACCATCCCCATCGCCTCGATCTGCCGACGCCAGCGCGGCAGGTGCCGGAGCGCCCGCCAGTCGTCGAGCTTGAGGGTGACGACGATCCCCTGGAGCGCCGAGCGCGGGCGGGCGGCGAGGCGGCGGACCGTCTGCAGGGCGATCTGCGGGGCGAGGTTGACGTCGGCGATCACCCAGTGGAGGTCGCGCGGGAGGTCGCCGCGATGGACCTGTCCCATCGTACAGGCGTGATGTGTGAAGCGGCGCGGCCCCCCTGCGCCTCCGCTCGCGCCTCCGATACCGTAGTCGAGAACGATCGGATCCATCGCCCCAGGGTCGACGCCGTGGACCGCGAGGCCGCGGCGCAGGAGGGCGTAGCTCGCCCCGCCGGGGGCGCTGCCGAGCTCGACCGCGACGTCCCCGGCGCGCAGCGGCAGGTCGGCGGCGACGATCGCCTCCTCGAGCTTGTAGTAGGCCCGCGACGGCGCGGCGGGCTCCTCGGGCACGGGGACCCGGGCGCCTGGAAAGGGGAGGCCGCCGTCGCCGACACGGACGCCGCGCTGGCGGTGCGCGCCGAGGAGCCAAGGCTCGCCCGCCTCGCCGACGATCACGTCGACGACCCAGTCGCCCGGAGCCGCGCGCTCCCCCGCGAGGCGCTCGA
>JAGQIT010001025.1 GCA_020431135.1 Myxococcales bacterium
GGCAGAACTTGTAGTGGTCCTGGTTTTCCTTGCCGCAGTTCAGACAGACAATCACAGGAGGCCTCGTGGGGAGCTAGGAGATCTCGACGCGGAGGAGCTGCTGACCGACGAAGAGGTAGTCGCCGTGGAAGAGCTCTTGAGCGCCCTTGATGCGGACGAAGGTCCCGTTGCGCGACCCGGTGTCGGTGAGGAGAACGTGGGGCGAGTCCGAGGCGACGTCGAGGCGGGCGTGTCGGCCGGAGATGAAGCGATCGTCGGGGAAGTCGACGATGTTGCCCTCGCGGCCGATCGTCAGGCTGCCGCCGCGCGCCGAGCGGACACGGCCCTCGCCGCCGCCGGCGAGGAGCTGGATGATGCGGAAGAGCCCGTCGGGGCGCGGGCTGCTGTAGCGGTAGGTGCCCTCGTTGTCGGGGCTGCCGTCGGGGAGCGGGCGGGCGTCGAGGCGCAGGAGCTGCTCGCCGACGAGGAAGCAGTCGTCGTGCTCGAGGGGCACGGGCGACTTGATGCGGACGAAGACCCCGTTCGCGGAGTTGCGGTCCTTGACGAAGAGGCGGCCGTCCTGGGCCGTGAAGAGCGCGTGCTCCGGGTTGAGGAAGTGATCCTCGGCGAAGCGGATGTCGCAGTTGCCGCGGCCGACGACGTGGTTGGTGCCGCTGAGGTGGTAGGTGACGCCGTCGCCGCCCTCGCCCTTGATGACGACGAGCCGGGGGACGACCGCCTGCTGCTGGAGCGCGCCGAAGAACATGGTCCTTGCGGCAGGTTTGCTCTGGAGCGCCGGGTTGGCGGCGGCGACGGGCTGCCCGGTCGCCGCGTCGAAGCGGGGCGCCGCCGGGGCGGCCGGCGCCTGCGGTCTCGACGGGGGCTGCTGAGGCTGGAGCGTCACCTGCGGTCCCGTCTGCTGGGGGGACGCGCTCCTCGGGGCTTGGGCGGGGGCAAGCCCGGTCCCGCAGCGGACGCATGAGGTCGCGCTCAGCAGGTTGAGCTGGCTACAAACCGGGCAGGCGAGGCCGAGCTGCATCACGGCGAGATCCTCCGCCTCGAGGGGTGCGCTTGTCAACGCGCCCGCGCGGCGCCGGCTCTCGGCCTCTGCGCGGCAAACGCGGCTAGGAGCCGCTGCGCCGCGCGTCCTTGGCTTTCTCGGGTTTCTTGGTCTTGCCGGAGTTCGCCTTCTTCGTCTGCGCCGTGGCGAGGGCGATCGTCCCGCGCACGAGCGGTCCGAGGCAGACTTCGCCGCCGCGGCCGTCTCCGCACCCCGAGGTCGCCGCGCGATAGGCGACGCGCTCGGCGCGGGTGCCCGACTTCGCGGCCTCGAGGGCGTCGCGCAGCGCCGCGTGCCACGGGCGGAGGTCCGCCGGTCGCAGCGGCGCGTAGCTCGGCGCGGTCTCCTCGATCAGCCAGCGGGTGACGCTCATCTCCCAGCCGCGCTGCTGGAGGCGGGGCAGGGGGGCCTCGTGGCGCGCCGCAGGATCGCCGAGGAGGCGGGCGAGGGCGGCCGCGGCGGCGTCGCGTCCGAGCCCCTTGGGCCCGAGGTAGCGGCGGAGCAGCGCCCCGACGACCGCGTCGGTCGGGGTCGAGACGTGGCCGAGGCGCCAGGCGGCGATCGCCGCCTCGTGGGGATCGCTCGAGTCGAGCGCGGCGATCACCGCCTTGAGATCCGGATCGCCGCGGGTCGCCGCCACGGCCATCGCGCAGGCGTGCTTTTGGTGGACGTTGCGCGCGCCGCTGGCCCGCTGGTCGAGGAGTTCGCGGGCCTTGGGCGAGCTGACCCGCGAAGGATCGCGGGCGATCGCCAGGCACGTCAGGCTGAGCAGGACGTTGTCGGCGTCGCGCCCGAGGTAGAGGTCGAGGGGCTCAGTCCGCGGCGCGGCGCGCAGGGCCGACCACGCGGCGGCGTAGCGCACGTCGACGGGCGCGCTGCGGTTGGCGACGACCTGGCGGTAGATCGGCAGGGCCTCCGGATCCTCCTGCGCGCCTGCGGCGAAGAGGGCGGTCGCGCGGGCCTGGGCGTAGGCGTCCTTCACCGGGCGCGGCGCGTCCCGGGGCGGCGTGAGCTGGGCGCCGATCCGCGCGAGCGGGACCGCCGAGCCCGGGAGCTCGAGGGCGCCGAGGTGCTCGGCCGCCCGCAGGCGCGTGCCCACCGAGTCGCGGTTGAGCGAGTAGACGAGCACCCGGCGCAGCGCCGACGCCCGGCTCGCCTCGCCGCGCTCGCGCAGCCAGGCCCGGAGCTTGGCGCCGTCGCTGCGGTCGAGGGCGTCGAGGAGGAGCTCGCGGGGCTCCTCGGAGGCCGGCTCGCGTTGGGCCCGCAGGAGCGCGAGCTCGACGACCGCGAGGGTGTTCGCCGAGGCCTCCGCGAGGTCGAGCGCCCGACGCCCGGCCTGCTGGGTGATCTCGGGCGGCCCGCCGCTCTCGACGATCTTGCGGAAGAGCGCCGTGGCCTTCGCCGTGTCGCCGCTGGCCAGCGCGAGCTCGGCGAGGCGCAGGCGGGCGAGGGGATCTCCCGGGGCGATCTCGAGCGCCTTGCGGTAGGTCTTCGCCGCCGCCTCGGGGTCGCCGCGGCGCTCGTAGAGCTCGCCGAGGCGGACGATCGCCCGCGACGAGTCGGCCCCGGCGGCGGCGGCCTTCGTCGCGGCCTCGAGCGCGCGGTCGAGGTCACCTGTACCAAAGGCCATCTCCGCGAGCTCCGAGAGAACGTCGCTGCTCCGCTTCGGATCGACGGCGACGAGGCGCTCGAGGGTCGCCATAGCCGCCTCGCTCTGGCCGGCGCGCCGCTGGGCGAGGGCGAGGGCGGCGAGGCGCTCGGGGTCCTCGGGCGCGAGGGCGAGGAGGCGCTCGTGGATCTGCACGGCCTCCTCGTAGCGCTCCTGGCGGGCGTAGAGCTCGGCGAGGAAGAGGCCGGCCTCGCGCTGCTCGTCGGGGCTGCCCGCGTCGAGCTCGCGGCGGGCGTTCTCCTCGGCGGTGCGCCGGCGGCGGGCGATCTTCCCCGACGAGCCCGAGACCAGGAGATCGACGACGCGGGTCCGGGCCTCGTCGCGGAGGAGGCGCTGCTCGGGCTTGTCGGCGCGCTTGAGGATCTCCTGCCACGAGGTCAGCGCCCGCTGCGGGACGCGGCTCTCCTGCTCGAGGAGCGCCTGGAGCCGCAGGTACGTCGGCTCGTTGGGGGCCGCGGCGAGGGCCTTCTGCAGCGCCGTGATCGCGTGCGGGTGGCGGTGCTCGGCGAGGATCTCGGCTTGCCGCGCCCAGCCGCGGTGGCTCGGGCGGATGAGCTTCGGCAGCATCTCCCACTCGCGCAGCGCGTCGGCCTCGCGGCGCATCTGGTAGAGCTGCTCGCCGAGGGCGATCCGCGCCTCGGGATCGCGCGGCCGCAGCTTGACCAGGCGCTCGGCGATCTCGAGGGCGTGGTCGGTCTCATCGTTGAGGTTGAAGAAGTCGAGGAGGCCGATAAGCGTCGCCGTCGACCGACTCGCGTTGGCCTCGACCTCGGCGGCGATCTCGAGGCCGAGGTCGCGGTGGCCGTTGGCGATCATCCGGCTGGCGATCTCGAGGGCGAGCTGGGCGTGCTCTGGGTCCTTGGTCGCGCCGATCCTGCGCAGCTCGGCCGCCGTCGCGTCGGCGTCGCCGGTCGCCTCGATCGCGGCGAGGAGCGCCGCCTGACTCTCTCGATCGCGGGGATCGGCGGCGATCGCCTTGCGCCAGCTCGGGATCGGATCGCGGCCTTGGAGCGCCTCGAGGCGGGCGAGGGTCCGCCAGGCGGCGGCCTCCTTGCTGTGCTTCGGCGTTGCGAGCCAGGCCTCGAGGCGCGCGAGATCCAGGGTGCCGCTGACGTCGCGCGTGTGGCAGTCGGCGAGCGTGGCGAAGAGCGACTCGCGCTCGGCCTCCGATCCGGCGCCGTCGATCGCCCGCCACAGCAGATCTGCGGCCGCGACCGGATCGTTCGCCCGCAGCTTCGCCCGCGCCCACTCGTGCTGGATCGCCGGGCGTTGCTTCGCCGGCGCGGCCTTGGTCGCCGCGGCGAAGGCCGCCTCGGCGGGCTCGGTCGCGCCGGCGGCGAGGGCCGCCCGCGCGACCCGCAGCTTGCTGCTGAGATCGCCGCGATCGAGCGCCTGGGCGAGGCGGAGCGCGTCGTCGCGGAGCTGGTTGCGATCGGCGAGCTCGTAGGCCCGCTCGAGCGCCTTGCGATCCCCGGCTGCGGTCTTCTCCAAGAGGGCGATCGCCGGCCGCGGATCGCTCGCCGCGATCCAAGCGTCGACCTCGAGGCCGATGACCCGACCGCGCCAGCGACCAGCGCGCTCGCGGAGCCCCTCGAGGCGCTTTGCGGCGGCTCGCGGCTCGCCGCGGGCGAGGCGAAGGCGGGCCTCGAGGATCCCGAGGCCGACGTCCTCAGGCGAGCGCTTCGCGGCTGCTTCGATCTTCTTCGCCAGTCCGCCCTTGCCGAGGGCCTTCTCGAGGGCGCGCCACTGGCCGCTGTCGAAGGGGTTCTTGCGCAGCTTGGCGAAGCGCTGCTCGACGAGCGCAGGTTGGCGATCATCCCGCTCGATCGCCCAGTCATCACCAGCGGGCGCGGCAGACGCAGGCGCCGCGAGCGGGAGCCCGAGGACGAAGAGGGCGAGCCCCGCCCTGATCCGGCCTGCGCCAGGGATCTGCCGCCGCTTCACCGGCACCCTGCTAGCCTAGCAGGTTCCGATCGTCGTTCGCGTACAGGGCCTTCGCATCCAGCGCGGGCCCGCGCGCAGCGCTCTTCGGCGGGCGCTGCCGGCTCGCGGGCGTCCTGGGATAGGCCTTGACCCGCGCGGTCAGCGGTCTACATTGCCGCCCGCGATGCCGATTTACGCCTACCAGTGCACCAAATGCGGAAAGGACGAGGAGTACATCCAGAAGTTCAGCGATCCGCCGATGGAGACCTGTGAACACTGCGGCGGTCCGCTGCGCCGGCTGGTGACCACGGCCGCGTTCCACCTCAAGGGCGGCGGCTGGTACAAGGACCTCTACGCCAGCTCCAAGCCGGGCGAGGGCAAGTCGAGCGGCACCGAGGGCGGCGGCTCGTCCGAGTCGAAGTCGGAGAGCAAGTCGGAGAGCAAGTCGGAGTCCAAGAGCTCCGGATCCTCAGAGAGCAAGGCGGCCTCGTGAGCGACACGACAGCGGCGAAGATCGACGGAAAGGCGCTCTCCAAGCGCCTCCTCAAGGAAGTGAAGGGGCGCAGCGAGGCCTGCGCGGCCAAGGGGGTCACGCCCTGCCTCGCGGTGGTGCTCGTCGGCGAGGATCCGGCGTCGAAGATCTACGTCCGCAGCAAGGAGAAGCGGGCGGCGAAGTGCGGGATCGCGACCCGTGACCACCGCCTCCCGGCGACGACCTCGACCGGCGATCTCCTCGGCCTCGTCGACCAGCTCAACAAGGATCCAAAGGTCGACGGGATCCTCGTCCAGCTGCCGCTCCCCGAGGGCGTCGACAGCGACGCGATCCTCCTGGCGATCGACCCGCGCAAGGACGTCGACGGCTTCCACCCGGAGAACCTCGGGCTCCTGATGCTCGGGCGCCCGCGCTTCGTCTCGTGCACGCCGCAGGGCTGCATGCGCCTGATCGCCGAGGCCGGCGTCGACCTCACGGGCAAGCGGGCGCTGGTCGTCGGCCGCTCGAACATCGTCGGCAAGCCGATGGCCCAGCTCCTCCTCAAGGCGAACGCGACGGTGACGATCGCCCACTCGCGGACCGTCGATCTCCCGCGCCTCGTCGGCGAGGCCGAGGTCCTGGTCGCCGCGGTCGGCCGCCCGAACTTCATCCACGGCGACTGGGTCCGGCCCGGGGCGACGATCATCGACGTCGGCATCAACCGCCTCGAGGACGGCGGGATCGTCGGCGACGTCGAGTTCGAGGGCGCGAGCGAGCGCGCCGCGGCGATCACCCCCGTGCCCGGCGGCGTCGGGCCGATGACGATCGCCTGTCTCTTGAGCAATGTCGTCGACGCGGCCGAGCGCCGGGCGGGGATCTCCGCCTCGTAGGGTTGGCTCGCCGCGTCTCCGTGCCCTCGCGGCCTCTCCTCGAACTGTCGCGGGAGGGGCCGTTCTCATGTATCGGCCGGAGGAGCGTCCTCGCGGGGTCTGTGGCGTCGCCGAGACGTCGAGCCCCCACGACGAGCGCCCTCGCAGCTCCGTCAGCGCGCAGCGACCTGACGTAGCTCGCGAACAGCAGCCGCGCTGCGCCGCGCGCTACCTGTCCTCAGGGACAAGGTGGTTGAGGAGGCGGTCGAGCTCGTCGAGGTCGCCGTAGGGGATCTCGATCGTCCCCGACGACGCGCTCTTCTCGCGGAGCAGGACCTTGGCGCCGAGGCTCCGGCGCAGGCGCTGCTCGAGCTCGCGGACGATGATCGCGTGCTTCTCGGCCTCGGGATCGACCTCGGCCTCCGGCTCCTGCGGGCGCAGGCGCTCGCGGACGGCCCGCTCGACGGCGCGGACGCTCATCCCGGTGCGCGCGGCCTCGCGGGCCAGCTCGATCATCGCCGCGGGGTCGTCGAGGGCGAGGAGCGCGCGCGCGTGACCCATGCCCAAGACCCCGTCCTGGACCATGGTCTGCACCTTCTCGGGGAGCTTGAGCAGGCGCATCGTGTTGGCGATCGTGCTCCGATCCTTGCCGATCCGCGCGGCGAGCTCCTCCTGGGTGCAGCTGCGCATGTCCATGAGCTGGCGCAGCGCCCGGGCCTCCTCGATCGGATCGAGGTCCTCGCGCTGGAGGTTCTCGATCACCGCGAGCTCGAGGTGCTCGCTCTCTGGCGTGTTGCGGATGACGACCGGGACCTCGTGGAGCCCCGCGAGCTGAGCCGCCCGCCAGCGGCGCTCGCCGGCGATGATCGTGTACTCGCCGGTGCTCCCGGGGACGGGGGCGACGACCAGCGGCTGGAGGATCCCGTGGTTCTTCAGGCTCTCGGCGAGCTCGCGCAGCGGCCCCTCGGCGAAGCGCTTGCGCGGCTGATCGGGGTTTGGGATCAGCGCCTCGATGGCGATCGTCCGCAGGCCGGAGGGCGCGGGCCCGGGGTCGCGCTTGGCGGTGGCGTTGGGGATCAGGGCCCCGAGCCCGCGGCCGAGGGCGCGGCGGTTGGGAGGGTTGGTCACGCTTGGCTCCTGACGTCGGCGGTCGCGGCCCCGTCACCCTCGCGGGCCTCCATCCGCTGGAGCAGCTCCTCGGCGAGGTCGAGGTAGGCGACCGCGCCCTTGCTGCCGATGTCGTAGAGGAGCGCCGGCTTGCCGAAGCTCGGCGACTCGCTCAGGCGGATGTTCTGGGGGATCCGGGTGGTGAAGACGTGCTGCGGGAAGTGCTGCTCGACCTCGGCGACGACCTGCTTGGCGAGGTTCGTCCGCCGGTCGAACATGCAGAAGACGATCCCCTCGATCGCCAGCCGCGGGTTGAAGGAGTCGCGGACGGCCTCGATCGTCCCGTGCAGCGCGCCGAGCCCCTCGAGGGAGAAGTAGCGCGCCTGCATCGGGATCAGCACGGCGTCGGCGGCGACGAGGGCGTTGAGGGTGAGCAGCCCGAGCGACGGCGGGCAGTCGAAGATGATGAAGTCCCAGCGCTCGCGGGCGCCTCCGCCCTCGAGGGCGCGGCGGAGCACCGACTCGCGGCGGGCCGCGCCGACGAGCTCGATCTCGGCGCCGGTGAGGTCGGCGGAGGCCGGGATCACCTGGAGGGTCGGCAGCTCGGTCTCCTGGACCGCCTCGTCGAGCGTGGCCTGCCCGGTCATCAGCTCGTAGGTCCCCGCGCTCACCTGATCGCGGGCGTAGCCCACGGAGGAACTCGCGTTCCCCTGGGGGTCGAGGTCGATGAGGAGGACGCGGCGCTCGCTCGCGGCGAGGCTCGCGGCGAGGTTGACCGCGGTCGTGGTCTTGCCCTCACCGCCCTTTTGGTTGCTGATCGCGATGATCGTGGCGCGCGGGGTGTCGTCGGCTTCCGGCATGGTTGCGGGGCCCATCCTTACCACCCATGCGCGGCCCTGACAGCAGCGCCGGCGGCGGCCGCTCCCGCCGCGGTGCGGGCTCGCGGAGAGGCTCCTGGAGGGGTCGGCGCCGGCGAGTAAGTTTTTTGCCTACATGTAAGACGATGTGTACGAATGCATCGTCGGTCGCCGACGCGGCTGGCACCCACTGAACCGGCAACGAGATCACCGACGCTGCGCCCCGGACGATCTGCGCCGCGGCGGGGCGGCTTGAGGAGTCGACCATGAGCTACTTCCGTAATCGTTTCAACAGCTTCGAAGAGTTCCAGCGCGAGACCGGCCACGACTGGGGACACACGAGCAACCTCGGCAAGGAGGAGTACGAGCTGCTCCGCGAGATCGAGGACGACGAGCGCTTCTTCGATCGCTCGCGCCGGCGTCAGCGCAG
>JAGQIT010000078.1:0-8708 GCA_020431135.1 Myxococcales bacterium
CGACCTGGACGATGAACATCGTCCATCAGCTGCGCACGGGCGGCGACGGCGACTTCGCCGACGTCTACGTCGAGATCCCGTGGATCGAGTTCGTCGACGGCCCGCAGACGTCCATCGCCGAGGTCGTCGCCCGCATCGACGCGCTCCCGGACGACCGCCGTCGCGGCTTCAAGACCCACTCGGCGCCGCCGCAGCTCCCCTACTTCGCGCCGGGGGAGGGCCCGGACGTCAAGTACGTCGTCGTCGTCCGCAACCCGGAGGAGGCGCTCGTCTCCTTCTGTCCGTTCATCGCCAAGCACCGCCAGGCGTGGTTCGACCTCTGGGGCGTGCCGCGCGAGGCGATGGTCCGCGACGACTTCGCCAGCTTCTACGCCGAGGTCATCGTCCCCAACCAGATGTACGGGATGTTCTTCGGCTTCGTCGCCGCCTGGTGGCCGCTGCGTCACCAGGAGAACGTCCTCTTCCTCCACTTCTCCGAGATGAAGCGCGATCACGAGGGGTCGATCCGCAGGATCGCCGACTTCCTCGGCTTCACGCCGACGACGGAGCAGTGGCCGGCGATCCTCGAGCGCACCTCGTTCGCGTGGATGAAGGCGCACCAGGAGAAGTTCGAGATGCCGGAGTGCGCCGCGGTCCAGCCGCTCGAGCCCGGGGCGATGGTCCGCAAGGGCAAGGCCGGCGCGGCCGCGGAGGACGGCATGACGCCGGCGATCGCCGCGGATCTCAGCGCTCGCGGGCGGATGATCCTCCGCGACGAGGCGGCCTTCGACTGGCTCTACAACGGCGGTCCGATCGAGGGCGCGTCCTAGGGATCAAAGACGGAGCGCCGCTGCGCTCGGTCGTGCAGCGGCGCTCATGGCCGAAGGAACAGGTCGCCTAGAGGTCGGCGTAGCGCGCCGTCGCCTCGCACAGCGCCCGGCTGATCCCGGGCTCGAACGCCGAGTGGCCGGCGTCGGGGACGACCACGAGGTCCGACTTCGGCAGCCCCTTGTGCAGGCGCCAGGCGTTCTCCATCGAGCAGATCACGTCGTAGCGGCCGTGGACGATCGTCGTCGGGATGTGCTGGATCGTGTGGAGGTTGGCGAAGAGCTGCTTCTCGTGCTTGAGGAAGCCGCCGTTGATGAAGTAGTGGCACTCGATGCGGGCGAAGGCGAGGGTGAACGCCGGGTCGCCGCAGTGGCGGAGGAGCTCGGGGTCGGGGAGGAGCGTCGCCACGCGGCTCTCCCACAGGCTCCAGGCCGCGGCCGCCGAGTCGCGCGCGGCCTCGTCGTCGCTGGTCAGGCGGCGGTAGTAGGCGGCGATCAGATCGTCGCGATCGTCCTCCGGGATCTCGGCGACGAAGTCGTCCCAGGCGTCGGGGAAGAGGACGCGCGTGCCCTTGCCGTAGAACCACTCGGCCTCGCGCTTGGTGAACATGAAGATCCCGCGGAGGACGAGCTCGGTGACCCGCTCGGGGTGGGTCTCGGCGTAGGCGACCGCGAGGGTCGAGCCCCACGACCCGCCGAAGACCTGCCAGCGCTCGATCCCGAGGTACTCGCGCAGCGCCTCGATGTCGGCGACGAGGTGCCAGGTCGTGTTGTCGACGAGCGACGCGTGGGGGTCGGACTGGCCGCAGCCGCGCTGGTCGAAGAGGACGATCCGGTACTTCTCCGGATCGAAGAAGCGGCGGTGCTTGGGATCGGTGCCGCCGCCCGGGCCGCCGTGGAGGAAGACCACCGGCTTGCCCTTGGGGTTGCCCGACTCTTCGAAGTAGAGGTCGTGGAGCTCCGAGACCTGGAGGCGCCCGAAGTGGTAGGGCTCGATCTCGGGGTAGAGGGTGTCGTCGTCGCGTAGGGCGGTCACTGCGTGGTCTTTCGGGCAGGTCGGCGGCTCAGAGGACGTCGGCGAAGCGGTCGGTCGCCTTGACGAGCTCGTGGATGATCCCGGGCTCGAACGCCGAGTGGCCGGCGTCGTCGACGATCCGGAGCTCGGCCTCAGGCCAGGCCTTGTGGAGATCCCAGGCGGTCTGGACCGGACAGACGACGTCGTAGCGGCCCTGGACGATCACCGCGGGGATGTGCCGCAGGTTGTCGATGTTGTCGTAGATCCACCACGGGCTCTCGAAGAAGCCCTGGTTCATGAAGTAGTGGGCCTCGATGCGCGCGAAGGCGAGGCTGAACTCGTCGTCGCCGGCGGTGCTGGCGATGTCCTCCGGGTTCGGGAAGAGGTGGCTCGTCGACAGCTCCCAGGTCGCCCAGGCGCGCGCCGCCTCCTGGCGGATCTCGGGGTCTTCGCTGGTCAGGCGGATGTAGTAGGCGGTCAGGAGGTCGGCGCGCTCGCCCATCGGGATCGGCGCGACGAACCTCTCCCAGGCCTCTGGGAAGACCGAGCTCGCGCCCTCCTGGTAGAACCACAGCACCTCCTGCGGGCGCAGGGTGAAGATCCCGCGGAGGACGAGCTGGCTGACGGCGAAGGGGTGCTTGGCCGCGTAGGTCAGGGCGAGGGTCGAGCCCCACGAGCCGCCGAAGACCTGCCAGGCGTCGACGTCGAGGTGCTCGCGCAGCGCCTCGATGTCGCTGACGAGGTCCCAGGTCGTGTTGTCCTCGAGGCAGGCGTGGGGGGTCGAGCGCCCGCAGCCGCGCTGATCGAAGAGGATGATCCGGTACTTCTCGGGGTCGAAGAAGCAGCGGTGACGCGGCGAGCAGCCGCCGCCCGGGCCGCCGTGGAGGAAGACGACCGGCTTGCCCGCGGGGTTGCCGGACTGCTCGTAGTAGATCGAGTGGAGCTTGGTGACCGGGAGATGGCCAGCGTCGTAGGGCTCGATCTCGGGGTAGAGCGTGCGGCGCGAGGGGAGCATCGGCAGGAGAGTGACAAAGCGCGCCCGCGAGTGTCCAGCGAGGGATCGCATGCGCGCATCTGCGCGATCCTCGCGCGACCTCGGCCAGGCGCCGACGGGGCGGCGGCCGGGGGCGCGCGCGAAGGACGGAGGTCGCCCGGAACTCGGCGAAAAAGGCCGCTAGGCTGCTAGATTCGCCCGGATATGTTGCCGCGAAGCGCCCTCGTTCTCCTCGTCGCCGCCGGCCTTTTCGGCTGCGCCCACCGCACGCCGCTGGCGACCACCGACGGCGAGCTAGCCCTCGATCGCGTCGTCCTCTACCGCTCGGGGATCGGCTACTTCGAGCGCCGCGGCGAGGTCGACGGCGACGTCCTCCGGATCAAGGTGCGCAAGGATCAGGTCAACGACCTCCTTAAAAGCCTGACCGTCGTCGACAAGAGCTCCGGCCAGACCCTCAGCGTGTCGATGCCCCTCGATCCGCAGAGCTGGGCGAACGCCGCGATCGGCCTCCTCAAGCCCGGCCGCGGCCGCCTCGCCCAGGTCCTCGACTCGCTGCGCGGGACCGAGGTGATCCTCGGGATGAAGCGCCGGCGCGCCCGCGGCCGCATCGTCATGGTCGAGCGCGTCGTCAATGAGGCCCCCGAGCCGGTGACGACCTCCGGCGGCGTGGTGCCGATCGAGCTCGACGAGACCGTCGACTACAAGGTCACGCTCCTCCGCGGCAGCGAGCTCGAGGTCGTCCGCCTCTCCCGCGTCCGCTCGGTGACGCTGCGTGACGGCGACCTCGCGCTCCAGCTCCACCGCAGCCTCGACGCCAGCGCCGGCGAGGGGATGTTCGAGCAGATCGAGGTGGAGCTGCGCCTCGCCGGGGCCAAGACGCACGACCTGATGGTCTCCTACGTCGTCGCCGCGCCGGTGTGGAAGCCGACCTACCGCGTCGTCCTCCCCGACGACAGCAAGGGCAAGGCGCTCCTCCAGGCCTGGGCCGTCGTCGACAACACGAGCGGCGAGGGCTGGGACGAGGTGACCATGAGCCTGACCTCGGGGGCGCCGATCGCCTTCCGCTACGACCTCCACACGCCGCGGAACATCGAGCGCTCCGATCTCTCGGCGGCCGGGACCCGCAAGCGGGCGGCGGTCGCCCTCGGCGAGACCTCCTACGGCGCCGAGGAGGAGGAGATGTCCGAGGGCGAGGCGCTCGCCGGCTACGGCAGCGGCGGCGGCGGCGGTGGTGGCGGGGACGAGGCGATGGCCTACGACTTCGAGGACGACGCCATGGACGGCGACCTGATGGCCGAGGAGCGGACCCGCGACCTCAAGAAGAAGCGCAAGTCGGCCGAGAAGGCCGCCGCGCGGACGAGCGCCTCGCGGTCGCCGATGCCGCCGCCGTCCCCCTCGTCCGGGTCGTTCACGACGGAGATGCAGAAGGAGCAGGGCCCGAGCCTCGACGCCGACTCGCTCCAGCGCAGCATGCAGGCCGACGCCAAGGCGCGCTCGGTCAGCGGCCTCACCCAGATCGACCTCGGCGAGCGCGTCACCGTCCCCGAGGGCTCGTCGACGATGGTCGCGCTGATCAACGAGTCGGTGGAGGCCGAGCAGACCTACCTCTTCCGCCCGGGCGGCGCCGGCATCGGCTACGAGGTCAACCCCTACCGGGTGATCCGCTTCAAGAACAACACGCCCTTCGTCCTCGAGCCGGGGCCGATCTCGATCTTCGCCGCCGGCTCGTTCGTCGGCGAGGGCCTCTCCGAGGCGGTGAGCGCCGGCTCGAGCGCGACGATCCCCTTCGCCGTCGAGCCGACGATCATGGTCTCGCGGCGCCAGGAGTACTCGGGCGCCGAGATGCGCATCGTCAAGATCGTCCGCGGCGTCCTCGAGTGCGAGAACTTCCAGCGCACGAGCACGACCTGGTCGGTCAAGGGGAAGGCCGAGAAGGCGGGCTACAAGGTGCTGATCCGCCACCCGAAGTACGGCTCGGACTACGAGCTCGAGGAGCGGCCGAAGGGCACCGAGGACCTCGCCGGCGCCTACCTGATCCCGGTCGAGATCGCCGCCGGCAAGACCGAGGGCGAGATCACGGTCGTCGAGCAGACGCCGTCGCGCCTGACCCTGACGATCTGGGACGGCCGCGCGCCGGAGCTGATCGGCGAGCTGATGGCGACGCCGGGGCTCGATCCCAAGGCCCGCGAGGCGCTCGCGCCGATCGTCGACCTGCGCCAGCAGATCGGCCGCATCGACACCGAGCTCCAGGGCCTCAAGGCGCAGCAGCGCGAGCTCGATCAGCGGGCCAACGAGACCCGGCAAAACCTCGAGTCGATCAAGAAGGATCCGCGGGCCGGCGATCTGCGCGCGCGCCTGAGCAAGCGCCTCGACGAGTTCTCCAAGGAGGGCGATCGGATCGGCCGCCGCCTCGTCGAGCTCCAGTCGCAGCGCTTGGAGAAGAAGATCGAGCTCGAGGATCGCCTGCAAAACCTCGACCTCCGGGCGCCTGCGCCGGCGCCCAAGGACGCGGCGAAGGCCAAGGGCGCGCCGGAGAAGCGCTAGCGAGGGTCTGCACGCGTCCGGCGTCGCCGCGCGCGGGTCCACGGGGGCAGGCGCCGACGCGGAGGACGTCGTCCTCGCGGCCCCGCACGGTCGACGTGACCGCAGCGTGCACGCGCCGCGTGTAGACATCTCGGCGACAGATGATGAGGTCTACACGGCGTGCTCCCTGGCCGCGCGCCTCTCCTCTTCTGTTCTCCGCGCGCCTCCCATACCCTGGTTCTTCGGGCACCTGCGCTTGTCCGCGGGGTGAGGAGTTGAGGGCGATGGCGGCGGTGAAGAGCAAGGGTGCACTCGCGTTGGGGCTGGCGATCGGGCTGACATCGGCGACGGCGACGGCGGACGACTTCGCCGCCGGCTCGCTGATCGTGCCGATGGACACGACCTACCAGGACGAGGGCATGTTCAAGGCCTACGGCCTGGTCTACGACCTCCTCCGCGAGGGCGTCCCGGTCCGCTGGGTGATCAAGATCGGCAAGCAAAACGGCGACGTCGACTTCACGACGACGAGCACCGACGTCGCCTCGGGCGACGCGCTCGAGCCCCACGGCTACCGCGGCGGCCCGTGGGTGATCGACTCCGCGGACGCGGCCGCGGCGATGCCAGTCGTCGAGGCCTGGCAGCAGCTCCACCCGGAGACGGTGGTCCACGAGGCGGTCGAGGCGTTCTCGGGCGACGTCTCGCTGACGCTGGTGGTCGCGCCGTCGATCGCGATGATGGCCGACGGCAACCAGAAGATCGCCCGCAAGTACATGCAGGCGGCGGGGATCCCCGACTCGACCGGCGACCTCGCGTGGCCCGATCAGAGCCCGGACATGCTCGACCCCGACGAGCTCTCGGGGCCGACGGAGGAGAACCACCACGACGGCGCGCTCTTCGACGACGAGGGCGACCCCGTCTACTGCCAGTTCATGTCGATGCACTGGGGGGTCAAGGACGCCCAGCAAAACCCCGAGGTCGTCGCCGAGATGCGCGACTTCCTGCAAAACCCCACCCACCTCTTCGCCGAGTGCCAGGCGGTCAACGCCTTCGAGAACCTCGACCCCTACGGCTTCTTCCTGACGACCAAGGGCTTCCTCATCGGCGACGGGCCCGACGCCTACGACTACTTCTACGGCGACAGCCCCTTCGCCCAGATCGACGGGCCCTTCCAGTCGGTCGGCGGCAGCGAGCCGGCGTACACGCTCCCGGACGGCGAGGAGTACAAGGCCGGCGACTCGGTGATGATCACCGAGATGGGGACGCCCCCCGGCGTCAACGACGTGTGGATGTCGGGCTTCATCGACGGGATCTGCCCCGGCTACCAACCCGAAGAGCCAAGGCACGCGCCTCTTCCTCAACTCGCTCTTCGAGGCGCCGTGCGCGACGGCGGAGGGCGTCGCCCACGTCGCGGTCGACAAGAAGGCGCCGACGCTGGTCAACCAACCGACGGTGACCTACGACCTCGACTACATCAACGACGGCGCGATGACGGCGCTCGACGTGACGATCACCGACACCCTGCCGGCGGGGGCGGCCTTCGTCTCGGCGACCGACAACGGCGAGCACATCGACGGCGTCGTCACCTGGCAGCTCGGCAACCTCGGCGAGGGCGAGGCCGGGACGGTCAGCGTCACCGTCGAGTTCGCCGAGCCGGGGGTCTACGTCAACAACGCGTTCGCGGGCTACCGCGCGGGGGTCAACGATCTCGTCGTCGACGCCGAGCCGGCGACGACCGAGTACGATCCGAACGCCGAGACCTCTGACGGCACGGACAGCGGCACGGACAGCGGCACGGACAGCGCGAGCACGCAGACCGGGAGCGGCGGCACGGACAGCAGCGCGACCGCGACCGCGAGCTCCGGAGGCACGGGCGACAGCGCGAGCGGGAGCGGCGGCACCGACGGGACCTCGGACAGCGCCTCGGGCGGGTCGGTGAGCGCGAGCGCGACCGCGACCGCGAGCGGATCGGCGAGCGACACGGGCGGCGACGCGACCGGCGACTCGGCGACGGGGACCGCCGGGATGGACGACGCGGGCGGATGCGGCTGCCGGAGCGACGGCTCGGGCGGCGGCCTCCTCGTCCTCTCGCTCGTCGCCCTCGGCCTGTGGCGACGGCGGCGGGTCGCGCGAGCGTAGGCTCGCGGGGCCGGGCGCCTACGCCGAGCGCGGGGCGAGCTTGTCGGCGAGGTCGCCGCGTCGGCGCAGGTCGTCGACGAAGCACGTCACCTCGGCGACGTAGCGCTCCGGCTGCTGCATGTGGATCTCGTGGCGGCCGGGGAACTCGACGACCTCGAGGTCGCCGACGAGCGCCTTGATCCTTAAAAGGTCGTCGTCGTCGATCGCCCCGAGGATCCCCCAGGTCGGGTGGCGCGTCGCCGGCACCCGGAGGAGGAGCACCGGGCAGCGGATCGCCGCGAGGGTCGCTTCGGGCGCGAAGCCGGCGCTGAGGTCCCCCTCGACGGTCGCCCGCGAGAAGTCCGGGTCGTACTCCGAGAGGAACTTCAGCGACGCCCGCAGGTTGAAGGGGAGGAGCGGGAGGTCGTAGGGCCTTCGCGGGCGCAGGCGCCGGTGGGCGCGCAGGAGCAGATCGCCGAGGCGGACGATCGGCGCCGGGATCCGCAGGAGCTCGTCGCCGCCCTTCGGGTTCGGGATCCCCATCTGCGCGTGGAAGGCCCGGAGGTCGCGGCGCTCGCCGCCGAGGGTCGCCACCGCGGTCCGGAAGGTGTGCGCGAGGTACTTCTCCTCGGCGATCCGCGGCCACACCGACGAGAAGATCGGCGGGTCCTCGGCGATCACCGCGAGGACCTCGGCGGGCGCGTTGGCGCCGAGCCAGAGCGCGAGGACGCCCCCCGACGACAGGCCGGCGACGAGGGCGGGGCGGCCGATCACCGCGTCGATGAAGGCGACGAGATCCTCGCCGATGCGGTTGTAGCTGTAGCGCCCTGGCGTCCGCGTCGAGCGGCCGTGGCCGCGCAGATCGGGGACGAAGACCTGGAAGCGCTCGGCGAGCGCCGGGAGCACGGGCTTGTAGCCCTGCCACGACTCCATCTGCCCCGGGATCAGCAGGAGCGCCGGGCCGCGATCGGGGCCGACCACGTAGTTGAGGGTGACCTCGCCGAGCGCGACGCGGCGCTCGGAGAAGCCGTCGGGGACGCCGGAGACGAGGGTTCGCGAGCGCATCGTCGGGCGGATGATGACACCGGCGACGATCGCCGCGCGCGCAATCCTGGCAGCGCGCGGGTGTCGGACGCGGCCGCGGATCGACTACCCTTTTGGGCGTGGGATCGCCGCCTGTGCAGCTCGCGGACGCGCTCGACAAGCTGGTCCACCAGTTCGCCGATCCCCTCGCGTTCTTCCGCGAGCTCATCCA
>JAGQIT010000078.1:8776-9285 GCA_020431135.1 Myxococcales bacterium
GAGGACCCGCCCGGCGTCGCCGTCTGGACGATCACCGACTGGGGCGAGGGCATGGATCGCGCGATCATCGAGCGCCGGCTCACCCGCCTCTTCTCCTCGGCGAAGGGCGACGACCGCACGAAGATCGGCAAGTTCGGCATCGGCTTCGTCTCGGTCTTCGCGATCCAGCCGGCGGCGGTGATCGTCGACACGGCGCGCGCCGGCGAGGCCTGGCGCGTGATCTTCCGCGCCGACACCCGCTACGAGCTGCGCCGCCTCGAGGAGGCGGTGGAGGGGACGACGATCCGCGTGCTCAAGCCGCTGCGCCGGGCGGCTCACGCGGCCCTCGCCGCGCGCGCCCGCCAGGTGATCGCCTTCTGGTGTCGCCACTGCGAGGGCGAGATCCGCGTCGACGGCGTCGACGTCGGCGAGCCGCTCGACGTCGCCGTCGCCCTGAAGATCCGCGAGCGCTCGGAGCACGCCGAGATCGTCGTCGGCCACGCGAGCGACGGCTCGACCTTCTTCGGCCT